>JBAZLW010000329.1:0-3166 GCA_041650095.1 Hydrogenophilaceae bacterium
GATGATCCCCCCCGAGCCTGAAAACCCGGGCAGTTCGCTGACCGTCAGGACAGGCTGGCCACGCGCGGACTTGACCAGATCGGGGTAGCGTTGTTGCTCCGAGACCGCGACATAAAGCATCTGGCAGCCTCTCAGTGCGCGCCCATCCTTGATGGTCTGGATGCTCAGCGGCCGCCCCTTGACCAGTTTGCCCCTCAGCCGCTCAAGCACATCGGCCAGGTCATCCCCCCCGGCAATGCATAGCGACAGCGGCGCACCCGGTTCCCCCATGGCGTCCTCCGGCCAACGGGTGAACTTGGCAAAGTTGTAGAGGTAGGCGGCCTTGAGCAGAACCTCCTCCTCGGCGCTGTCCTGGGCCATGGCCACAGGCATGCCACTGCTGGACAGCCAGAGGCAGGCGCAGACCAATAACCTTGTAAGCAATTTGTGCAATCCCATTACCACCCGTTCATGGCTGAAGCGAGGGGGTGTGCCCCCCTACCCTCCGGCTCGTTTTGTCTTCCTAAAACTTGTAACGTAACTCTGCATATAAATTGCGCCCCGGCAGCGGCAGGTCATCGGGGATGGCGGGGCCGGTGTATTCGCGTGCATCGACGTCGAACAGATTGCGTATGGACGCGGCAAACTCCCATTGCTTCCCGGCGGCATAACGCAGCGTGGTGTCCACCAGGGTATAGGCATCCACAGGGGCACGGGCATCGCTGGATACTCGCGGGCGCTGGCCGATCCAGTTGGCCTGCAGGTTCCAGTTCCACCTGGGCAGGAAGGCCCAGTCCGCGCGCAGGTAGGCCTCCCGATCCGGCACATAGACGGATCGGTAGACGCTATCGTCCTGGTTGCGGACACTGTAGTTGCCGGAGATCCTCAGGTCCCTGGTGGCCTGCCACAGGGCTTCCAGTTCGACGCCGCGTATCGTGTGGTCGCCGGCATTCTGGAATTGGCTCGGTGACCCAACGGCCGCGATGAGGTCGCTCTGTGCGAAGTGGTACAGGGTAAGGCCCAGGCGCAGCCCCTTCGAGGCAGCGTAGGAAAACGCCAGGTCCCAGGTCCGCGAGCGTTCCGGCGCGAGATCGGGGTTGGGCAGCGAGCGCGAGGTCACGGCATAGAGTTCCTGATAGGACGGTGCCCTGAATGCCTGGCCATACATCAGCTTGGTGGTGAGCCGGTCGGTGCTCTGCCAGACCAGCGCCAGGCGCGGGTTCAGCGTGCCGCCGAAGTCGGAGTAGTGGTCGTAACGGGCGCCGGCGGTCAGTTCCCAGGCATCGGCGAGGGTCCAGATATCCTGCAGAAACAGATAGCTGATCGTGCGTGCCTTTTCCGGCGCGAAGGCATAGGGCGTGTCGGAGACATCCACCACCGTCGTCCCGTCCAGCGGCGTCCCGTCCGGACCGGTTCCGCTGTTGATGAATTGCTCGACGGAATACAGGTCCTGCCGGACATAGCCCGCGCCCAGCCGGATGGCGTGGCCGTCGACGCCGGTATACAGGCCGCTGACTTCGCCATTCAGCCTGCGTTCGGCCGAGCGCATCCGATTGATCACACCGCTCGCATAGGTGTACGTGCCGTCGGAGTAGCCCGGCGGGCGCTCCTGAAAACCGTCGCCCGAAGAGTAGTCCAGGTGGGCGAAACGCAGTTCTGCATTCAGGCCCCAGTCCTTGGCGAAGCTCTCGTTGTCGTACAGCAGATCGATGTTGTAACGGCGGTCGCTCGCCCGGGTCACCGGGTCCAGCACACCGGCGCCGGTCAGTCCGGTTTCCAGGTCGCCGTGGCGCATGTAGTCGGCCAACAGGCGCCAGTCGCCCCTGGCCATGGCGAAACGGATATCCTCATTGCGCCAGCCGTAATGGGCATCGCCCTGTTCGTGCTGGCCGTCCGAGGCGATGTAGGGATTGTAACCGTCCGTGGCGGACAGTTCCGCAGTCAGGCCGATGTCGTATCCGTTCCAGTTCGACCCGTGTTGCACCCAGCCGGTCCGGGTATCGAAACTGCCAAGCCGCACGCCAGCCTTGGGCTGCTCAATCCTACCCGCGGTCCGGGTGATGACATTGATCGCGCCGGCGGAGGCGTCCGAGCCGAACAGGGCAGAGCCGGGGCCGCGGATGATCTCCACCCGCTCGATCATGCTGGCCGGCAGTCCCTTCCAGAAGATGCCATAGCCCCACATCAGGTCTTTCAGAGGTGCGCCGTTCACCATCAACAGGGTCTGGGTGGCATTGGCGCCGCGTATATGCACCAGGGGCCGATCGGCGAAATGACTGCTCCTGACATGGATACCCGGAACACCTTCCAGGATGTCCGCCAGGTTGGTCGCGCCGGTGGCCTTGATGTCTTCCGCCGTGATGACGCTGACCACCGCCGGGGCCTTGGCGAGCATCTGCCGGGTGTTGGTGGAGATGGTGACCTTCTGCGCCACCAGTTCATCCAGGCTCAGGGAAAGGAAATGGGCCAATCGTTCATCGCTGCCCGCATGCGCGGACAGCGCCTCGAACAGGCTCAGCAAGGCGACGACGAGTGTGTACTTGTTCATGCTTCCCCAGTCTCGCAGCGAACCGGGCGGGCATACCGAATCCCAGGTGGGCGAGTTCATGCTGTTTCCTTGTTTTCTATTCTTCCAGCAGCGTGCATTCATGCTACTGGTTTTTCCAGCTGACTAGTAGCCAGGCGCGCCCGGGCGAAGCCACCGGCTCACCCCGCCTTATCGCTCAGGACCGCAAAGGCTTGCCGCAGGCATTCTAATTCCGCGACCAGTTCGGGCAGGCGGGTTTGTACCGTGGCGAGGTCACCGGCCCGGGCAGCCAATTCCATCGCCTTGCACAGTCGCGGCAGCTTGCTGGAACCGAAGGTGGCGCTGCTGCCTTTCAGCTGGTGCAGGGTCTCGGCCAGGTCGTCGGCCGTCCCCTGGTCGAGATTCCGGCGGATCTGTTCCAGCAGGCCATTGGCCACGTCGAAATATTTGCCGACGATGCGGGCAAAGGCCTCGACGCTGACATTATCCCTCAGGTCCTGGACGATCTCCATGTCCAGGCAGGCGTCCGGGGCGAGCGAAGTGTCAGGCGCCGGGGCTTGTCGCCGGGCGGTCGTGCCATGCGCCCAATCCTGTCCCAGCCAGGTATCCAGCAGGGCCATCAGGTCGGCGCGCAGCAGGGGTTTGAGCAGATAGCCGTCC
>JBAZLW010000330.1:0-3161 GCA_041650095.1 Hydrogenophilaceae bacterium
ATATCGCATCGTCGATGCCGCCGGGCAGATCCGCTGGATACTCGAACATGGCCGCGCCCATTATGGCCCGGACGGGACGGCGCAATGGCTGGACGGGGTCTTTCTCGACATCAGCTCCATCAAGCAAGCGGAAGTGAAGCTGCGCCAGGCCTCCGCGGTATTCCAGCACACCGCCGAAGGCATCATCGTCACCGACGCGCAAAGGCGCATCCTGACCGTCAATCCGGCCTTCATCGGGATAGCCGGCTACAACGAAGCGGAACTGATCGGTCACACCCCGGCCATCCTGCGCTCAGGCCGCCACGATGCCGCCTTCTTCGCGGCCATGTGGCGCGAGATCGAACAGCGGGGCAGCTGGCAGGGCGAGATCTGGAACCGGCGCAAGAATGGCGAGGTGTATCCGAGTTGGCAGACCATCAGCGCCCTGCGCGATGCCGATAACCAGGTCGTCGGCTACATCTCCCTCTATTCCGACATCACCAGCCTCAAACAATCCGAGGACCGCCTGCAATGGCTGGCCTACCACGACCCGCTCACCGGCCTGGCCAACCGCGTCCTGTTCGAGGAACGCCTGCGTCATGCCGTCCGGCAGGCGCTGCGCCACAAGGAGCAGTTGGCCGTGCTGTATTTCGACCTCGACAGCTTCAAGACGATCAACGACAAGCTCGGCCATCAGGTCGGCGACGAGTTGCTGGAAGCGCTCGCCCAACGTCTCGAGACCCGTCTGCGCAAGTCCGACACCCTGTCGCGCCGGGGTGGCGACGAATTCACCGTGCTGCTGGAAAACCTGAACGGGATAGAGGAGGCCGTGGCCATGGCCAATGAGATCCTGCGCCAGATGGAGAAACCCTTCGCCCTGCCCTCCGGACACCAGGTGAATACCAGTTGCAGCCTCGGCATCAGCCTGTTCCCGGATGACAGCGAGGACATCGACGAGTTGATCCGCTGTGCCGATATCGCCATGTACCGGGCGAAACAGGACGGCGGCAACTGTTACCGCCTATTCTCTCCTGAACACAATTAGGAACCCACCCATGCGCATCGGCATTCCCAAGGAGATCAAGGCCCAGGAATATCGTGTCGCCGCCAGCCCGGCCAGTGTGGCCCGCCTGGCCGGCGCCGGCCACCAGGTCCTGGTCGAACGCGGCGCCGGCAGCGCGATCGGTTTCTCCGACCAGGACTACCAGTATGCCGGCGCGACCGTGGTCGCCGATGGCGCGGCGGCCTATGCGGCCGACCTGGTGTTCAAGGTCAAGGAACCCCAGGCGGCCGAACTGGCCTGGTTCCGGCCCGGACAGATCCTGTTCTGCTACCTGCATCTGGCCGCCGCGCCCGATCTGGCGCGTGCCCTGATGGAGCGGGGCGTCACCGCCATCGCCTTCGAGACGGTGGAATCGGCCGACGGCCGCACCCCGCTGCTGGCGCCGATGTCGCGCGTCGCCGGCCGCATGGCGGTGCAGGCCGGCATGCAGGCCCTGGAGATGAAGAACGGCGGCCGCGGCGTCCTCCTGGCCGGTGTCGAGGGCGTGGCGCCGGGCCGGGTGGTCATCGTCGGCGGCGGCGAGGTCGGCGCCAACGCGGCCCATATCGCGGTCGGCATCGGCGCCGAGGTCATCCTGCTGGAGCGCGATCCGGCGCGCCTGCAAGCGCTTGCGGCACGCTATCCCGGCCGCATCGAGTCGGTACTGGCCGACGCCGCGAGCATCGAGCAACACGTCGTCCGGGCCGACCTGGTGGTCGGTGCGGTCTACCTGCACGGCCGCCGGGCGCCACGCTTGATCTCGCGCGACCTGGTCCGGCGGATGCCGCGCGGCGCCGCCCTGGTCGACGTCTCCATCGACCAGGGCGGCATTGCCGAGACCTCGCGGGTCACCAGCCACGACCAACCGTTCTTCGTCGAGGAGGGCGTGATCCACTACGGCGTCGCCAACATGCCGGGCTCGGTGGCCCGCACCAGTACGCTGGCCCTTGAGACCGCCACCTTGCCTTACCTGCTGCGTCTCGCCGAACTGGGCCCGCGGGCGGCCTTCGCGGCCGACCCCGGTTTTGCCGCCGGCCTCAACGTCGCCGCCGGACAGATCTGTCACCCCGGCCTGGCCGCCGATATGGGTCTGGTGAGCGGCGATTGGCGCAACTGTCTTAGTACTTGATCTATTTAGTCTGGTTTTGGGTGATAATGCCGCATAGACAGCCATCCTTAGGAAGACCATGACCGATCCGTTCATCGCCCAACGCGGCCCCTATCCCGTCGACCTGGAACCCGGCGAGTATTACTGGTGCGCCTGCGGCCACTCGAAGACGCAGCCGTTCTGTGACGGCTCGCACGAGGGCACCGGCTTCACCCCGGTACAGATGACCATCACAGAGAAGAGCCAGGTCTACCTGTGCGGCTGCAAGTACACCTCCACCCCGCCCTTCTGCGACGGCAGCCACGACCTGATCGACTGAGGCTGCGATTAAGCCTGCATTAAGACTATTCGGGTTGTCTGGCATGGCCGGGGTAGCGGATAATTCCGCGACTTGACTGTTAGCACAATGGACCACTACCTCCTCATCCTCATCGGCACGGTGTTCGTCAACAACATCGTGATGGCGAAAATACTGGGGCTCTGCCCGTTCATGGGCGTCTCCAAGAAGCTGGAAACCGCCATCGGGATGGGTGCGGCCACCACCTTCGTGCTGACCCTGGCCTCGGGCGCCAGCAACCTGATCGACACCTATGTGCTGGGCAACGAGCTGTTCTACCTGCGCACCCTGTCGTTCATCGTGGTGATCGCCGGCATCGTCGGCTTCACCGAGATGTTCATCCGCAAGACCTCGCCGGTGCTGTTCCGGGTGCTCGGCATCTACCTGCCGCTGATCACCACCAACTGTGCCGTGCTCGGCATCCCTCTGCTCAATGTTCAGGAACACCACAACTTCGTCGAATCGCTGCTGTTCGGCCTCGGCGGCGCCCTCGGCTTCACCCTGGTGCTGGTCCTGTTCGCCGCCATGCGCGAGCGCCTGGAAGCGGCCGATGTGCCGAAGCCGTTCCGGGGCACCAGCATCGCCATGATCACCGCCGGGCTGATGAGCCTGGCCTTCATGGGCTTCGCAGGCCTGATCAAATGACCATGACGAGCCAGAGGCGAGGCATGGTCATCCCCACGAAAGTGGGGATC
>JBAZLW010000331.1:0-3149 GCA_041650095.1 Hydrogenophilaceae bacterium
GGAACTCTACCGCGCCACCGCCGCCCATTGCGCCGCGCACGTGGTGGAAACCAAGCAGCCCATCTCCGCCGAGGCGCTCAACCCGATGCAGATGGCGGTGATCTCCGTGATCGAGGACGCGCGGGTCGAGGCCCTCTCCATCCGTCGCTTCCCCGGTCTGAAGCAGCTCTGGAGCCGGTTGCACACGGCCACGCCCGATCTGGACAAGAGCATGGGCGACTACCTCAACCGTTTGGCGCGCGCCCTGCTCGACGACGGCTATCAGGACAGCGATCCGTGGATCAATGAAGGCCGCGTGCTGTTCGCGCTCGCCCAGGACCGGCTGGACAGCAACCACACCGCCTGGGAGATCGGCGTCCAGCTCGCCCATTCCTTCGGCCAGAAGCGCATCCCGTTCAACCCGCGCAGCGACCTGCTCACGGCGCCCTATCGCGACGACAACCGCTACTTCTGGGAATTCGAGGAATTCGACTTCAGCAAGGCGGCCGGCGCCGGTTACGAATCCATCAAGCAGGTGCGCAAGTACGTCAACGTGATGGAGATGGCCAACGAGATCGACGTCGAGACCGCCGGCGACGATGCCGAGGAGATCTGGGTCCTGGGCACCGAGCTGTTCCCCTACGAGAACATCGGCGACGAGAGCAACGGCAAGTCCTTCAACGAGCTGGAGGGCAAGGAGCCGGTGTCCGACCCGTTCCACTATTCCGAGTGGGACTACCAGATCCAACTCGAGCGTCCGGCCTGGGCCACGGTGCTGGAAAAGCGCGCCAAGGCCGGCGACCTGGCCGTCATCGACGCCATCACCGCCCAGTACAAGCGCGAGATCCATCGCATGAAGTTCCTGCTCGACGCCATGCAGCCCCAGGGCGTGCAGCGCATCCGCAGGCTGGAGGACGGCGACGAGATCGACATCAACGCCGCCATCGCCAGCCTCACCGACATCCGTCTGGGCAACCAGCCCGACCCGCGCATCATGATGCGTTCGGTGCGCAAGACCCGCGACTTCTCCATCCTGGTCCTGCTCGACCTGTCCGAATCGACCAACGACAAGGTCCAGGACCAGGACTACACGGTGCGCGAACTGACCCAGCAGGCCTGCGTCCTGCTGGCCGACGCCATCGACAAGGTGGGCGACCCGTTCGCCATCCACGGCTTCTGCTCGGACGGCCGCCACGACGTCGAGTACTACCGCTACAAGGACTTCGACCAGCACTGGGACGAGACCCCCAAGGCCAGGCTCGCCGGCATGACCGGCCAGCTCTCCACCCGCATGGGCGCGGCCATCCGGCACGCCGGCCATCACCTGCAGTTGCAGCGCTCGGCCAAGAAGCTGCTCATCGTCATCACCGACGGCGAGCCCGCCGACGTCGACGTGCGCGACCCGCAATACCTGCGCTACGACACCAAGAAGGCGGTGGAGGAAGTCGGCCGGCTGGGCGTGACGACGTATTGCATGAGTCTGGACCCGAGGGCGGATAATTACGTCTCGCGCATCTTCGGCCAGAAGAACTACATGGTCGTCGATCATGTCCAGCGGCTACCCGAAAAGCTGCCGCTTCTCTACGCCGGCTTGACGCGATGAAGATCGCCGGAAGCTTTCGGTGTAGGCTAACTGCGCAAAGCGAAGTTAAGCGCAGCGGCCGCAGCCAAAAGCTGCCGCTTCTCTACGCCGGTCTAACCAGATAGAAGGCACCATGGAAAACGTCTACCCCGGCCTCAACAACGACAAGCACGGCATCACCCAGCTGGGCCGCATCGTGCTCGACGGCTGGTTGTTCGGGCTCATTCCCGAGACCGAGGACTGCACCGGCTGGCCGGTCGGCCGCATGCAGCAGCTGATGGAACAGGTCCAGAACGAATGGGACAAGTACAGCAACCTGCCCAGCCGGCTGCCGCCGGAACTGCTCGAACGCCACGGCGCGATCTACGAGCGCGCCATCGAGCGGGCGCGGGCCAGGGGCTGGGATCCGGAACTGGGCGAGGACGAGTGAGGCGGCGGCCTCAGTCGACCCGCTTCCCGCCGGCATCCTCATCCAGTTCGCGCACCGGGATGCGCCAGAGGAAAAACGCCAGCGTCAGGCCCAGCGCGGCCAGCATCGCGCGGTGCCAGGGCGATTCCATGATCAGGATGGAAGAGCCGAAGGAAAGCAGCATCAGGCCATAGGCCGCGCGCTTGGCCCGGCGCGGCATGGCGCGGTATTGCCGCCACTCCCGGATGAGCGGGCCGGCGATGCGCTGGCCGAGCAGCCAGTCGTGGAAATACACCGAGCTCTTTGCGAAACAGGCCGCCGCGAGCAGCACGAAGGGAGTGGTCGGCAGCACCGGCAGGACGACGCCGGCCACGGCCAGGACCAGGGCGGCGAAGCCGGCGCCGAGGCAGATTAGCCGGACCAGGCGCGAGTCGTGCGGGCGGGCCCCGGTCATGGCGCGCGGGACAGCAGCCCCTTCAATTCGGCGATCTCGCTGCGCAGCGCCCGCACCTCGGCGTGCAGGTCGGTCTCGATGTGGTCGCGGGCGTGCTCCACCGTCGCCACGGTGTCCTGGTGCTCGGCCTCGTTGAAGGTCTGCATGGCGTTGACGATGATGGCGATGAACAGGTTGAGCATGGTGAAGGTGGCGATCAGGATGAAGCTGATGAAGAAGGCCCAGGCGTAGGGGAACTGCGCCATCACCGGACGCGAGATGCCCATCGACCAGCTCTCCAGGGTCATGATCTGGAACAGGGTGTAGAACGAGCGGCCCAGGTTGCCGAACCAGTCCGGAAAGGCCGCCGCGAACAGGTTGGTGGCGATCACCGCGAAGACGTAATAGATCAGCAGCAGCACCATGGCGATGGAGATCAGGCCGGGGATCGCCCCCAGCAGCGCGCCCACCACCCGGCGCATCGACGGCACGATGGTGAGGATGCGCAGCACCCGCAGCACCCGCAGGGCGCGCAGCACCGAGAGCTGGCCGGTGGCCGGGATCAGGGCGATGGCGACCACGGCGAAGTCGAACAGGCTCCAGGGGTCGCGGAAGAAACTCAGCCGATGCACGTACAGGCGCAGGACGATCTCGGTCACGAACACCGACAGGATGGCCTTGTCGATCAGGTGCAGCAGGTCGCCGTAAGCGGCCATCACGGTGGCCGAGGTCTCCAGGCCCAGGGT
>JBAZLW010000332.1:0-3147 GCA_041650095.1 Hydrogenophilaceae bacterium
ATGAGCAACAGAGGAATACCGTAGATCAGCCAGTGGGCGAGCGCCTTGCCCAGGGCCAGCAGCACCGGCGGGTTGGGCGACAGGAGCAACTGCTCCAGGCTGCCGTCGCGGTGGTCGTCGGCGAACAGGCGCGACAGCGACAGCAGCGAGGCCAGCAAGGCCGCCACCCAGACCACGCCGGGCGCCACCTTGCTCAGCATGACCGGATCGGGACCGATGCCGAGCGGGAACATGCTCACCACCATGACGAAGAAGAACTGCGAGGTCAGCCAGTCGCCCCGGCGCCGGGCGGCCAGTTTGAGGTCGCGACGGATGACGGCGATCAGGAAGCGCAGCATTCGATTTCGTCCTCGACTTCTTCCTCGGCCTTGACCAGCACCGGGCCAACCTGCAACGGCACGATGCGCACGCCACCGAGCGCGAGCGGCTGATGGGTGGTCATCACCACCATGCCGCCCTGTTCTACGTGGTTGCGCAGCAGGCCCTCGACCATGGCGACACCATGGATGTCGAGACCGGTCAGCGGCTCGTCCAGGATCCAGAGCAGGGCGCCGGCATTGACCAGGCCGGCCAGGGCGACCCGGCGACGCTGGCCGAACGACAGGACCCGGCAAGGCAGGTCCAGGCAACGGGCCAGGCCGATGTCGGTGAGGGCGCGCTCGGCCGTATCCTGGCTCATGGGGGTGCGCGACAGTTCGGCGGCCAGGCGCAGGTTCTCTACCGGGGTCAACTCGTCCTTGATGCCGTTGAGGTGGCCGAGATAGGCCATCTCGCGGTGGTATAGCTCGTGGTTACCGGCGATGACTGCGCCACGCCAGCGGATTTCGCCCGCCAGCGGGTGCGACAGGCCGGTCAGCAGGCGTAGCAGGCTGGTCTTGCCGCGGCCGTTGCCGCCTTGCACCAGGAGCAACTCGCCCTGACGCAACTGGAAATTCATGCCGGTGAACAGCGTGCGCTCGCCGCGGGCGCAGGCGAGGTCGTGCACGGTGAGCAGGGCGGCGGGATCAGTCATCTATATCTATTTTTCCAAACCGTTGGAGGATACCGACAAATGCCCGACCGGCAAAGTTCGGGATCGTCCGGCAGTTTAATTAAGCCACCTGAAGCGAGACTTAATTAAACCAGCTCAAAAAAAGGCCGGCCCGAAGGCCGGCCCTTGAGACTCCAAGTAGGTACTACTTGGCTGCCGGGGCAGCCGAGGCGGTCTTCATCGCCGCCAGGGCTTCCTTCAGCATCTTGATGCCGGCCTGCGAGGCATCGATGGAGCGGGTCAGCGACTCGCGTGCATCGTCTGGGTTATGGAAGCCGTCGGAGTTCTCGGCAGTCCACCATTCCCAGTACAGGTTGGCGTCATACTGCAGATCGTAGGCCTTCTCCAGGGTGTCCTTGGTGACACCGGCTTCCTTGGCCTTGTTGATCCAGTCGATGAACTCGGCCAGCCAGAACTCGGCCTTGGTCATCTTGCCGCGGACATAGCCCTGGATGGCCTCCATCTGGTACCTGGCCTCGTCCTCGCTCCAGTCCTTGTGACAGGTTACGCAGGCCGCCTTGAGGTTGTAGCGCGGCGAGATCTGCTGGTGGTTGGTGGTCACCTTGCCGTTGGCGGCACGCTTCTTGGTCATGTGGCAGTCCTTGCACTCGACGCCGGCCCGTTCGTGCTTGGAGCCCCAGTAGGTCTCCATTTCCGGGTGCTGGATCTTGGGCAGCAGGGCGCCGGTGCTGGCGTGCTTGAAGTCCTTGAACTTGTACTGGCCGACCATCTTGTCCTTGTAACCGAACACGTTGGTCCAGGTGAACAGGTTGGTGCGCGGGTCGTCCATCTTGATGTAGTACGGCTTGTCCTTGTCGGCACAGTCGAAACCAGGGCCGCAGTTGTATTCCACGTGGCACTGGGCGCACATCAGGTTGGAGTCGGCCTTGCTGAGCATGCCGATGGCACGGAAGTCCTTGCCGTCGCGCTGGAACCAGACCTTGGTCATCTTGGTCTGCTCGCTCTTCACCTTGTCCTGCGGGTAGGTGCCTTCCTTGCGGTCTACCACGGCCTGGATCAGGGCGTCGCGCACGACGCGCGGAGCGGCAGAGTGCGGGTCATGACACATGAAGCAGTTCAGCGGGTGGTTGACGCCTCGGGCGAACTCGACCGGCTTGGAGGTACGGTCCCACTTGGCCTTGGGATCCTTGTCGCCCATGAATTTCCAGTCCAGGATGTGATCCTGGGTCTTGCAGTTCATGCAGACCGGGTTCACGGCCGTTGCGGTCTGGCGCATGAAGGGCTTCTGGTCGGAGGTGCTGGGTTCCTTGTCGACGATCACGTTCCAGGCGCCGTTGGCGGCCAGCTCGGATTTGTTGACATAGGTCCAGTCCTTGAACTTCATCCGGCCACCGAAGGCGCGATCCACGGCCCACTGATCGACCAGCATGAAGGCATGCGAGCGCGGTTCGTTGTGCTCCTTGGTGAAGCCGTAGCCTTCCATCAGCTTGTCGAACAAGGGCGAGCGGCTCTTGAAGCTGGCCTTCTCGACCCGTGCCTTCGATTCCATATTGGTCTGCACGAAGGTGTTGTACTGCTCGACGTGACAGACGGCACAGGCGCGGTGGTCGGTGGTGGTCTTCGGCCGGACGCCCATACTCTTGTTCTTGGCCGTCTTCAGATGCTCTTCCGCCTCATGACACTGGGCACAGTTCACCGTGGCGTGGCGGCCCTGGCTGTGAAAGTCCTCGATGTTGTCGTGGCAGGCGTAGCACTTCTTGACCTCTACCGGCTTGATCGGCGGCGCCTTGGCCGGCGCGGGTACCGGCTTCAGCGGGGCCGAGTCTTCAACGGCCGCCTGGGCGCCAAAACCGAACAGCGCGAACGCCGCGGCCAAGGCAAGGCAACCGATACGGGATCTCATGTTCATGATCTATCCTCCAAAAAATCCTTACGATGGCTCGAATTGGACGGCGAGCCGCTTATCTGCAAATCCTGTGCGGTTTCACTGTTTTCCATCGATCCCCTTTCTCCCAAAGATTCACGACAAACCCGGATTCAACCGAAGGCATCGGCCATGACGTTTCTGAGCCAGCCGTCGGCGTATTCGGCCTCGAGCTTGCGGTAGATCGGTGGTACCGGCGACTTGTCCGGCATCGCCATCGGCGAGACGCCGC
>JBAZLW010000333.1:0-3121 GCA_041650095.1 Hydrogenophilaceae bacterium
AGGTGACAGTGCTGAACGGCAGGACGTCGCGCATGCGGATGAAGAAGGTATTGAAGGTGATGTCCAGTTGGCTGGCTGCCACCGTGGCCGCGCCCAGCACCCCGACCAGATCGCCGAAGAAGGCCAGCAACGGCATCGCCACGACGATGGCGAGCAGGCGCGGCAGCACCAGCACCTTGACCGGCGACAGGCCCAGGGTGGCGATGGCGTCGATCTCCTCGGTCACCTTCATGGCGCCGATCTGGGCGGTGAAGGCGGCGCCCGAGCGGCCGGCCACCAGGATGGCGACCAGCATCGGCGACAGTTCGCGCGCAATGGCGAGCGACACGCCGTCGACGATGAAGATGTTGGCGCCGTATTTCTCGATCTGGATGCCGAGCAGGTAGGCGAACACCACGCCGATCAGGAAGGTCATCATGGCCACGATGGGTAGGGCGCCGAGGCCGACCGCCTGCAACTGGACGAAAAACTCGCGCATCCGGAAACCGGCCGGGCGCCGCACCAAGTCGATCAGGCCCTCGCTGATCTGGCCCAGCAGGGTGAGCAGGCCGGGCAGCGCGGCGGCAGCCCGGCTGACCCGGCGCCCGAGCGCGGCAATGAAACCGGGCGGCGCCACGACGGCCGGCGCCAGCGCATCGAGCCGGTTGGCGACCAGGCGGATCAGGGCCAGGCGCTCATGGTCGAAACCGGTCAGCTCGATCTCCGGCCAGGCGACCCCGGCGCTCTTCAAACGATTGTGGATCAGCATCAGGCCCGCGCTGTCGAGGCCGGTCAGGTCACTGCCATCGAGGGCGAGGTGGCCGTCCTCGGGCCAGGCGTGGCCGGCCAGGGCCTGGTCGAGCGCGGCCAGGTTGGCCAGCCGCCAGTCGCCGAGCAGACGCAACAGCCAGCCGGTAGCCGTTCTTTCCAGGACAAACGGGCTGGCCTCGGTCATGGCCTCGCCAACCTTTCCAGCAACTTGCCGTGGATGCCGCCGAAACCGCCGTTGCTCATCACCAGGACCTGGTCGCCCGGCCGCGCCGCGGCGGCAATGGCCTCGACCAGTTCGCCGAGGTCGTCGTGGGTGGCCGACCTGCCCCCCAGCGGCGCCAGGGCGCCGGCGGCATCCCAGCCCAAATCCTTCGAGTAGCAGAACACTTGCTCGGCATCCCTCAGGCTGCCGGCCAGTTGATCCTTCAGGGTGCCCAGCTTCATGGTGTTCGAGCGCGGTTCCAGTACCGCCAGGATGCGCGCTCCGCCGACCCGCGAGCGCAGGCCGGCCAGGGTGGTTTCGATCGCGGTCGGGTGGTGGGCGAAATCGTCATAGACGGTGATGCCGTTGACCGTGCCGCGCACCTCCAGTCGGCGCTTCACATTTTTGAACCGGGCCAGGCCCTCGATGGCCACCTGCGGCGACACGCCGACATGGCGAGCGGCGGCTATGGCGGCCAGGGCATTGTGGCGGTTGTGCTCGCCGACCAGATCCCAGTTCACCCGGCCGACCGGTTGACCGTCCAGGGTGACGTCGAAACGGGTCGCGTCTACTACTTCGGCCTGCCAGCCGAGGCCCGGTCCGGCGAAATACTCCACCCCGCTCCAGCAGCCCCTGCCCAGCACCCTCAGTATGTTCGCGTCGCCGCCGTTGGCGACCACCAAGCCCTGGCCCGGCACGGTGCGCACCAGGTGATGGAACTGGGTCTCGATGGCGGCGAGGTCGGGAAAAATGTCGGCGTGGTCGTATTCCAGGTTGTTCAGGATCGCCGTGCGCGGCCGGTAATGGACGAACTTGGAGCGCTTGTCGAAGAAGGCGGTGTCGTACTCGTCCGCCTCGATGACGAAGAAGGGCGAATCGGTCAGGCGCGCCGAGACGTCGAAGTTCATCGGCACGCCGCCGACCAGGTAGCCCGGGTTCAGCTTGGCATCCTCCAGTATCCAGGCCAGCATGGCCGAGGTGGTGGTCTTGCCGTGGGTGCCGGCCACCGCCAGCACCCATTTGCCTGGAGTCTTTTCATGTTGCCTCCGGCCGCCGCTGCGCGGCTTAACATGCGCTTCGCGCATATTAGCCTCCGCCGAAACATCCTGGGGTCCCAGGATGTTTTCGTACAACCACTGCGGCCCGGATATATAAGGCAGGCCGCGGTCCAGGATCGCCTCCATCAAAGGCTGCTTGCCCCGGCTGACCACGTTGCCGATCACGAACACGTCGGCGCCGATATCGGCCTGATCCGCGCCGAAGCCCTCGATCAACTCAATACCTTGAGACTCCAGTTGCGTGCTCATGGGCGGATACACCTGGGCGTCGCAGCCGGTGACCTTGTGGCCGGCCTGCCGGGCGATCACCGCAATGCCGCCCATGAAGGTGCCGCAGATGCCGAGGATGTGGATATGCATGAGTGCCAACGCTGTTGGGATGCGGCAGATTATACCGAGCCGTCCGGCCATGCCAGCCATAGCCGCGCGAGCAAGGCGCTACTGTTCCGGCAAGAATGGAACTTAACGCGTGGAATTGCACCTATACGGCTTATGTTCAAAATGATCCTGACCAAGCTGCACGAATTCTTCGACAGCCTCGCTCCCAGCCCGCAAAGCCGTATGCAGCGCGATAACTCGGCTGTCCAGGAGGCCTGTTGCGGATTGCTGATGGAAGTCGCGCGGCTGGATAACGCAAATGCCGAGCAAAAACGCGGACTTGTGGCACAGATGATGCGGGAACAGTTTGCAATCCCGGATGCCGATCTGTCGACCATGATCGACCATGCCGGTCGACTGGAAAACCGCCTGACCTCCTACTTCGATCCCGTGAAGCTGATCAACCGGCGTTTCGAACCCCACAGGAAGGCACAGTTCGTCGAACAACTATGGCGGGTCGCCATGGTCGATGGCGATATCGACATGTACGAGGATCATCTGGTCCGCAAGCTCGCCGATCTGCTCTACGTCCATCACAACGATTTCATCCTGGCCAAGAACCGCGTACTAGCGCCTTGCCCCCAGGAGAATTAGCGCCCCTTCAAGGCAGCCGTCCGGCTAGATAGCCATTGCCTGCCGGTCGGCGTGATAGCTCGACCTGACCAGCGGTCCGCAGGCGGCGCTCCGGAACCCCATCGCCAGCGCCTCGCGCTCGAACATCCCGAATTGCTCG
>JBAZLW010000334.1:0-3120 GCA_041650095.1 Hydrogenophilaceae bacterium
CGCCCGGGCTTGCGGAAGCGTCTGAAAACACTGGATTCCCACCTGCGCGGGAATGACGAATTTGCGGTTATTCGGTGTTTCATCCAGTAAACTACCGCCTCGATAAATCCTGCCGGCCCACCTTGAACATGACTAGCCCCGATTCGGTTCGCGTTTCCATCCTCGCCCCCATCTACAACGAGTACGACAACCTGCCCGATCTGGTGAACAGGGTCGAGTCGGTGATGTCCGGCCAGTCCGACAGTTGGGAGTTGATCTGCGTCGATGACGGCTCCCGCGACGGCTCCGACAAGCTGCTGACCGAACTGGCCGCCAGCCGGCCCTGGCTGCGGCCGTTCTTCCTGCGCCGCAACTACGGCCAGTCGACCGCCATGCAGGCCGGCTTCGATGCCGCCCGGGGCGAGATCCTGGTCACCATCGACGGCGACATGCAGAACGACCCGGGCGATATCCCGCGCCTGCTCAAGATGCTCGACGAGCGGCCGGAGATCGACATCATTTCCGGCTGGCGCAAGAACCGCCAGGACAAGGCGCTGATGCGCAAGTTTCCCTCCAAGATCGCCAACCGGCTGATCTCCGCCGTGACCGGCGTGCGCCTGCACGACTACGGCTGCTCGCTCAAGCTGTACCGCAGCGAGGCGGTGCGCTACGTGAAGATCTACGGCGAGCTGCACCGCTTCATCCCGGCCCTGGCCCATGAATACGGCGCCAAGGTGATGGAGACCGAGGTCAACCACTTCCCGCGCACCAAGGGCGTGTCGAAATACGGCATCGACCGCACCATCCGGGTCCTGCTCGACCTGATGTGGGTGAAGTTCATGCTGCGCTTCCTGC
The DNA here is from genome assembly GCA_041650095.1 of Hydrogenophilaceae bacterium. Lineage (GTDB taxonomy): Bacteria > Pseudomonadota > Gammaproteobacteria > Burkholderiales > Thiobacillaceae > Parasulfuritortus. The sequence continues at coordinate 835 of JBAZLW010000334.1, forward strand.
ATCGTCCCATGCACGCCTTCGGCGGCATCGGCGCGGCGATGTTCTTCCCCGGCATGCTGATCCTGGCCTATCTGGCCGGGCTCAAGCTGTTCGGCCATGCCGACATAGGCGGCCGGCCGCTGCTGATGATGGGCGTGATGCTGACCCTGATGGGCACCAACTTCATCGGCATGGGCATCCTGGGCGAGATGCTGACCCGCATCTGGCACGAGCCGGGCGGCAAGGCCCAGTACCTGCTGCGCGAGCCCGCTTCGAAACCGGAATGACCCCCTTCTGGCCGGAACGCTGGGACGCGCGCCTGCTGCTGGCGGCGCTGGTCCTGTTCCCGTTTCTCGGCCTGGGCACGCCGCCCCTGTTCGATCTCGACGAGGGCGCCTTCACCGCCTCGACCACCGAGATGTTCCTGCGCGGCGACTTCCTGTCCAGCTACCTGCTGGGCGAACCGCGCTTCGACAAGCCGATCCTGATCTACTGGCTGCAGGCGGCCTCGGTCAGCCTGCTCGGAACCGGCGAATTCGCCTGGCGGCTGCCCTCCGCCCTGGCCTCGGCCGGCTGGATACTGGCGACCTATGGCTTCGTCAGCCGGATCAGCAACCGCTCGGCCGGACTCACCGCGGCCCTGATCATCGCCACCGCCGCCGGGCTGACCATCATCACCCGCGCCGCCACCGCCGACGCCCTGCTCAACCTCTGGCTGGCCTGTGCCGGCTATGCCACCTGGCTGTGGATGCGCGAGAACGACCGGCGCTGGCTGTATGCCGCCTGGCTGGCGATGGCGCTGGGTTTCCTGACCAAGGGCCCGGTGGCCCTGGTGATCCCGGGCGCAACGATGTTCCTCTGGTGCGCCAGCCAGGGGGAATGGCGGCGCTTCTTCGCCTGGGCCTTGCCGATCGGTCCGCTGCTGCTGTTCTTCGCCGTCGCCGCGCCCTGGTTCGTGGCGGTGACTTGGCAGGAGGGTCTGAGCTTTCTGAGCGGCTTCTTCCTCAAGCACAACCTGTCCCGCTTCGACACGCCGATGGAAGGCCACGGCGGCAACTACTTCTATTACGTGCCGGTGGTGCTGCTCTCCCTGCTGCCGCACACCGGGCTGCTGCTGGTCGCCCTCGGCCGCCTGCGCGACATCTGGCGTGACAGCCTGCTGCGCTTCGGTCTGATCTGGTTCCTGGTCGCCTTCGTGCTGTTCTCGTTCTCGGGCACCAAGCTGCCGCATTATGTCTATTACGGCTATGGCGGCCTGGTCATCGTGCTCGCCGCCATGGCCGACCGGCCGCTGCGACGCTGGCTGGCACTGGCGCTGGCGCCGCTGATGTTCGGGCTGCTGCTGGCGCTGCCGATGATCCTGGCCGGCGCGGTCGGCCGCCTGAAGCCGGACGACCGCCTGCTGCTCGCCAACCTGGCCGATGTATTCGGCCCGGCCTGGTGGTTCTGGGTCGGCGGTGCACTGGTGATGAGCCTGGCCCTGCTGTTCCTGGGCCGGGTGGACACCACCCGCGCCTTGCGCGTCAACGGCCTGCTCGCCGGCGTGGCGATGGCCGCATTGCTGGTCCCGGCCATCGGCCAGGTCCAGCAGGGACCGGTCCGCAACGCCGGCAAGCTGGCCCGGGACATGGCCGGTCCGCTGGTCATGTACGGCATCAATACGCCCAGTTTCCAGACCTATGCCGGGCGCCAGGTGGTCAAGCGCACCCCCCGGTCGGGCGACCTGGTGCTGACGCGGGAAAGCCGCCTGGCCAGCCTGGCCGGGGCCGAGCCGGTATACCGGGAGCGCGGCTACGTGCTGGCCAGGATGCCATGACCCGGCCGTCCCCCCTGATCTGGCTGCTGCCCGCCGCCGCGCTGGCGCTGCTCTGGCCCCTGTCCGGCCCGGCCAACCAGGCCTGGTTCCTCGCCCTGAACGGCCTCGCCGCCGGCCTGCCCGACGTGTTCTGGTCGGACCTGACCGTGCTCGGCGACACCCTGGTCGCCTTGTGCCTGCTGCTGCCCTTCCTCCGCCGCCGGCCCGACCTGGTGCTGGCCGCCCTGCTCGCCAGCCTGCCGGCTACCCTGCTCTCGCACGGCATCAAGGATGGCCTGGCCCTGGCGCGGCCGTTCGCCGTCCTGGCCGACCAGGTCCATGTCATCGGACCCTACCTGAAGGCCGGCTCCTTTCCGTCCGGCCATACCACCACCATCTTCGTGCTGGCCTCGGTGCTGGCACTGGGCCTGCGCGCGCGCGGCGCCATGCCGGCGCTGCTGGCCCTGGCCCTGCTGGTCGGCCTGTCCCGCATCGCGGTCGGGGCGCACTGG
>JBAZLW010000335.1:0-3107 GCA_041650095.1 Hydrogenophilaceae bacterium
GAGCAGGTAGTAAACCGCGTTGAGCTCGGACAGCAGGTTCGCCCCGATGCCGCGCGGTGCCGGCTCGGCCAGGATGCGCTGGTAGCCGAACAGCAGGAACAGGGTGGCCAGGGCGAGACCGGCCAGGACGAAAGGGGTGTAGCGGGCGCGGCGGCCGCCGCGGAACAGCAGCAGGGTGAGGGGCAGGGCGACTGCCACTTCCTTGGTCAGGATGGCGGCGGTGAACAGCGCCAGTGCCGCGCCACGCCACGCCAGGGGACGCGCCCGGCCCGGTGCCTCCAGCCAGCCGAGCAGGCCGGCCAGGCCGAAGGCGGCCATCAGGCCCATGGAGCGGCCGCTGACGTAGGTGACCGCTTCGGTCTGGATCGGGTGCAGGGCGAACAGCAGGGTGGCCAGGATGCGCGCCCGCCGGCCGGCGGGTTCGCGTTCCCATCCGGCCGGCACGGGCAGGTGCGCGGTCAGGCGCCAGACCAGGGCGACGTTGATCAGGTGCAGGAGGACGTTGACGGCATGGAAACCGGCCGGGCCGGGATCGGCCAGCCAGTTCAGCGTATAGGACAGCTTGAGCAGGGGCCGGATGCCCGGCATGCCGGCCCACCAGGCCGTCAGGGAGTGCACCGACGGGTTGTCGACGATGACGTTGAAATCGTCGAACTGGAATCCGGCGGAGAGTGCGTTGGCATAGGCCAGGGCGGCCGCCGCGAGCAGCCAGGGCAGGGCCGCCATCCCCGCAAACGCGGGGATCCAGTGATTTGAATCAACTGGGTTCCCGCTTTCGCGGGAACGACGAGTCCGTGCTTGTTCCTGCCGTGGCGTCACCCAGTCAGTTCCCGAAGAGTCCTTTCAGCGATTTTACGGCATCGAACAGGTCTTCGACCTGTTTGCCGAGATCGTCGGCCTTGCCGTTGGCTGGCGCCGGTTGGACGGAAGCGGCCGGGTTGCCCTCGACCCGGGTGAAGCCGCGGTTGCCCGACTCGCCGTTATGCGACCAGGTCGCCGGGTCGGAGTCGATCACCGTGTAGGTCCCGGCCGGTAGGGCCAGATTCGGGGTGGCGGTCCAGTAGGCGTTCGCCACGCCGCCCTGACCCGGGCTGCCCGAGGTCGGCCACGGCCCGTAGCTGCGGCCGTCGCTGCTTCTCAGGGCGATGGTGCCGGGCGTGGCGCCCCGGCCCCAGTTCCAGTGGTAGTTCCGGATCAGGGTGACGGTCTGCGGCGAGGACAGGCTGAACGCCGTCTCCCGCGACGGGCCGTTGCTGACGCCGCCGATGTTGCCGACCTCGAAGATGACCTGGCCCTGGGCCGCCATGCCGGTGTAGTCGCGTCCGCCCGGCGTGGCGCTGCCGACCGGGGCGGTCTCGACCCGGGTGAAGCCGCGGTTGCCGGACTGGCTGTTGTGCGACCAGGAGGCCGGATTGGAGTCGATCACCGTGTAGGTCCCGGCCGGCAGGATCACGTTCGGCCGCGCCGTCCAGTAGGCGTTGGGCACGCCGCCCTGGCCGGGCGTGCCGGCAGTCTGCCAGGGCCCGTAGCTGCGGCCGTCGCTGCCCCGGAGGGCGATGGTGCCGGGTGTGGCGCCGCGCGCCGAGTTCCAGTGATAGTTCTGGATCAGGGTGAGGATGCGCGCCTCGTTGAGCGTGAACGTGGTCGGCTGGGTCGGCCCGTTGCTGACGCCGCCGATGTTGCCGTTCTCGAAGCTGACGCTGGACTGGCTGCCAGCCGAGGCCGGGGTGGCCGAGGGGGAGCTGTGACCGCCCGGGCTGCCGGTTTGGCCACCGGTCGGCGTGACCTCGCCGACCCGGAAACTCACCGAGGCGAATTCCTTGCCGTTGCTGTCGGTGTCGTGCAGGCGGAAGTCCCAGTCGCCGGCCTTGGGCGCGGTGAAGGTCATGGTGCCCGAGGTGCGTTTCTTGAGGTACTGGTAGGTGATGTCGTGGTTGTCGTTCTGGCGCTCGTCGCCGTGCGGGATGCCCGACGGGATGATGCCGATCCAGGCATTGTCCGGCCAGCCGCCCGGGGCGGTGAAGTGCACCAGGATGGATTCGCCGGGTGCGAAGCGGTCGCGCTCCAGGCGCAGGCTGGCGCCGCCCGGATACCCGGCATTGCCCGGGTTCACGGTGCTTGATCCGGTCGTCATCCCTGGCGTGGCGCCGGAGGGCAGCAGGTAGACGCTGTCGTAGGCGACGTCGGCGCCGTCCGATGAGAAGGCCAGGCCGGTGATGCGCTGGCCAGGTTTCAGCTTGAGCTGGTCGAGCAGGTCGACCTGGACCCAGGTCCAGCGGCCGCTGGTCATGTTTGCCGTGGTGCCGTGCATGGACCAGCCATAGCCGTTGTATTTCGGTCCGGCGTCGAAGCCCCAGCGATGCGTCCAGTCGCCGTCGGCCTGCACTTGAAGCTGGATGTCGGCTTCAGGCCCCATGAAGAAGGCCCAGAATCCGACGCTACGGAACTGGCCGGTGCCGTTGCCGGCGACGCCGAGGTCGGCGGTGAAGTGGTCGTTGCCGTTCGACTTGAAGGCGCGGCTGCCGCTGAAGACCAGATAGTCCTGGGCCTCGGTGGCATCCACCCAGCTGTAGCCGCCGGTATCGTCTTCCAGCACCCGCTTGCCGGTGGGCTGGAAGTTGGGCTTCACGGCCGGGCTCGGGTTCGGCAGCAGGTAGACCGAGTCGTAGTAGACGTCGGCGCCGTCCGAGGAGAAGGCTATGCCGGTGATCTTCTGGCCTGGGTTGATGCCCAGGTCGCCGATCAGGTCCAGCCGCAGTGGTTGCCATACCCCGGGTTTCAGGCCGGTGGTGGTGCCTTTCATTTCCCAGCCGTAGCCGTTGTATTTCGGCCCGGCATCGAAGCCCCAGCGATGGGTCCAGTCGCCGTCGGCCCGCACCTGGATCTGGATGTCGGCCTCCGGCCCGATGGGCAGGACCCACAGGCTGAGGTAGCGGAACTGCTCCGGGTAGTCACCGGCGATGCCGAGTTCGGCGGTGAAATGGTCGTTGCCGTCGGACCGGAAGGCGGCCTGGCCATGGCCGACGACCTCGGCCTGAACCACGGTGGCGTCGATCCACTGGTACGGGCCGGCATTGTCCTCCAGCACCATCTTGCCGCTTGGCCGG
>JBAZLW010000336.1:0-3099 GCA_041650095.1 Hydrogenophilaceae bacterium
GAACCACACCCTGGGCGCGGTCCAGGTCGAGACCCCCGACCAGTCGCTCAACGTGCTCGCCAACGGCTGGCTGCTGTACCAGACCCTGGCCTGCCGGATGTGGGCGCGCAGCGGCTATTACCAGTCGGGCGGCGCCTTCGGCTTCCGCGACCAGTTGCAGGACGCCATGGCCCTGGTGCACGCCGAACCCCGGCTGCTGCGCGCCCAGTTGCTCCTTTGCGCGGGGCGCCAGTTCAGCGAAGGCGACGTCCAGCACTGGTGGCACCCGCCCGCCGGCCGAGGCGTGCGCACGCATTGTTCCGACGACTATCTGTGGCTGGCCCTGGCCACCTGCCGCTATGTCCAGAGTACCGGCGACACCGGCGTACTGGATGAAGCGGTGCCGTACCTGGACGGCCGCCCGCTCAATCCGGACGACGACTCCTACTACGACCTGCCGGGCCGCTCCGGGACCAGCGAGAGCCTGTACCGGCACTGCGTGCGGGCGATCCGGCACGGCCTGCGCCAGGGCGAGCGCGGCCTGCCCCTGATCGGCTCCGGCGACTGGAACGACGGCATGAACCGGGTCGGCATCCGGGGCAAGGGCGAAAGCGTGTGGCTGGGCTTCTTCCTGTATGACGTGCTGCGCCAGTTCGGCGCCCTGGCCGAGCGCCAGGCCGACCCCGAGTTCGCCGGCCTCTGCGCCGCCGAGGCCGCGCGCCTGGCTGAAAACCTGGAACGGCACGGCTGGGACGGCGCCTGGTATCGGCGCGCCTGGTTCGACGATGGCACGCCGCTCGGTTCGGCGGAAAACACCGAATGTCGCATCGATTCGATCTCGCAAAGCTGGGCCGTGCTGTCCGGCGCCGGCGCTGGCGAACGCGCCCGCCTGGCCATGCATGCGGTGGACGAACGCCTGGTGCGGCGCGACGCCGGTCTGATCCAACTGCTCGACCCGCCCTTCGACCATTCGGAGATGGACCCCGGCTACATCAAGGGCTATGTGCCGGGCGTGCGCGAGAACGGCGGCCAGTACACCCACGCCGCCATCTGGGCGGCCATGGCCTTCGCGGCGCTCGGCGACAGAGAACGCGCCTGGGAGCTGACCACCCTGATCAACCCGGCCAACCACGCCAAGACCCCGGAGGCCATCGCCACCTACAAGGTGGAACCCTACGTCATGGCCGCCGACGTCTACGCCGTGGCGCCCCACGCCGGGCGCGGCGGTTGGACCTGGTACACCGGCTCGGCCGGCTGGATGTACCGGCTGCTCCTCGAATCTCTGCTCGGCCTGCGCCTGGAAATGGACCGGCTCCACATCGCGCCCTGCCTGCCCGCGCACTGGCCGGGCTTCACGGTCCACTACCGCTATCGCGAGACGGTCTACCACATCGCCGTCAGCCAACTCGGTCCCGACAGCCCCGAGTCGCCCGGCCTCACGGTCGACGGCGTCGAGCAGGATGGCCTGGCGATTGCGCTGGTCGATGACCGGCGCGAACACACGGTCGCGCTGCGCGTGGCAGGATGCGACGCAACGTCGGCCGTTCGAGCAACCCCATGACCCCCACCCGCATACGCCCGTGCGGCGAGCACAGGAGGCCTCTTGGTCAAGACCAACTACCCGTTCGAAAAACGCCAGCGTGACCTGGCGAAGAGACAAAAACAGGAGAAAAGCGCCGGCAGAAGCTCGCGGACAAGGCGGCCGTCGAGAGCAGCGGCCAGGAGCTTGCTGAGGACGCATCACGAGCGATGCCAGCCGAACCTGACGGTGTGGCTGCGACCTCCCTGGATAACGGCACAGCACCTGAACCATGACGGGACGGCGATTTGGATGTGCATCCCGGGTCTGGTGCCCAAAGTGCGCTATCCAATCGGTTCGGCGCAGTCTCGAAATCCTGTGCAGACAGGCCGGCGAGTGCTTATAAGCCGCCGCTTAGGTGGCTACCAGGGCGGTTCACTCATCGGCCTGAGCGGTCGTTCGCAACTTTCCCATCATTTCATGTAAGAACGTAGAACCCCGATGACTTGCTCTAGATCATCAGTACGCTGCCGTGTATCAGCCACATCTGAACCAAGATGCTCTCTGAGGTGGCCTTCAAGAACCTCAGACATCAGGCCATTAACGGCTCCTCGGATGGCGGCGATTTGCTGCAAGACAGGCAAGCACGCTGACTCCTGATCCAGTGCCCGCTCCAAAGCTTCTGCTTGACCCTTGATACGGCGCACGCGCGCCAATAACTGCCTTTTACCCTTAATCGTGTGTGCCATGTCCAGTCCCGAGATCGACCCAGGAAATATACTGGGGTACAGTATACATATCGTCAATCCGGAACCGACCTATTAGGGGTGGCCGGCACAATCTCACAGGACATAACTATGCACACCCATGATCTAAGTCCCTGGACGCACGAGCATGTCTTCGATGAAGGCAATCAGGCGGCCGAGCGAGGTACGCGTGCCGTGATGTGGATTACGGCAGCAATGATGGTTGTGGAAATCATCGCGGGCTGGTGGTTTAACTCCATGGCACTGTTGGCCGATGGCTGGCATATGAGTTCGCATGCCGTGGCGATCGGCCTGAGTGCCTTTGCCTACGCGGCTGCACGGCGCTATTCGAGCGATCCGCGCTTTGCATTCGGCACCTGGAAGATCGAGGTGCTGGGCGGATTCGCCAGCGCGATTTTCCTGCTGGGCGTCGCTGCGCTCATGGTTTTTGGTTCTGTCGAGCGCATCATGTCGCCACAGCCGATTCATTACCAGGAAGCGATTGTCGTGGCGGTGGTTGGCCTGATTGTGAACATCGTCTGTGCGATGATTCTAGGCGGTGCACACGACCACCATCATCACGAAGGTCATGGCGACCATCACCACCACGATGATGCTCACCACCATGATCTCAATCTGAAGTCGGCCTATGTGCATGTGATTGCGGACGCTGCAACCTCCGTTCTAGCCATCATCGCCTTGGCTGGGGGTTGGGTTTATGGCTGGTCCTGGCTTGACCCAGTGATGGGAATTGTCGGTGCGGTACTGGTGGCGACTTGGGCAAAGAATCTCCTCACCGAAACCGGCAAGGTGCTGCTCGACCGTGAAATGGATCATCCAGTGGTGGCTGAGATT
>JBAZLW010000337.1:0-3086 GCA_041650095.1 Hydrogenophilaceae bacterium
CGGTCCGGATTTCGTCGATGGCCTGGTCGATCTCGCGGTCGCTCATGGTCGGATGCTGGTCAACCTTGTTCTCCAGGGCCTTCAACTCGGTGGTGAAGCCGTCCAGGCCGAGTTCGTCGATGGGGATGGTCTTGAGGTCCTGCAAATCCTCGCCGCAGCGCAACGCCACGATGGACAGGTTATCGCCCTGCTCGCCGGCACGGAATTCGGCATGCTCCAGCATCTGGACCACCGCCTGCCGGAGCGAATAGACGTGCAGCATGGCCAGCATCTCGTCGGGCTGGAACTCCGCCCAGAAGCCGTCGCTGGCCAGCAGCAGGACATCGCCCTCGCGCAGGACCGCGCCGGGCGAGAGCTCGATATTGGGCAGGACGAAACCGCCGACGCTGTTGTACAGCTTGTTGCGATCCGGGTGGCTGTTGATCTCGTCCTCCGACACCAGGCCGTCGTCGATCAGATGCTGGACGGCGGAATGATCGCGGGTGCGCGTATTGAGACCGTCCGGACCGAAGTGATACAGGCGCGAATCGCCCACGTGTGCCCACCAGGCACGCCCCTCCTGGATTACACAGACGATGCAGGTGGTGCGCGGGGTGTCCTTCATCCGGTGCTTGAGGGCGTATTCGTTGATGGTCTCGTGCGCGGTATAGATGCCGTCGAGCAGGAACTCGCAGATGTCGTCGAGATGCGGCTTGGCCAGCCTCTGGAACATGCCCAGCACCACGTCGATCAGCAACTGGGCGGCCACGTCGCCCCGTTCATGCCCGCCCATGCCGTCGGCCAGGACCATGCAGATGGACTCGGCCGTATAGCCGTGGCCGACCCGGTCCTGGTTGTTCTTGCGGCCTCCCTGGCGGCTCTCCTGGTAAAGGCTGTATTTCATAGTGGCTTGGTCAACCTGTCCTTGATCACTTCCATCAGGGTCGGCTTGACCGGCCTGGCATGGAAGGGTACCAGTTCGATCAGTCGCTTCTGGACCGAAAACACGCTTTGCGGCCGTTCCGTATAGGACAGGCGCAGCAGGCTGTCGATCAGTTCGAGGAAATCCGACGAATAGGCCCCGGCAAATTCATTTGTCGCCGGCACCAGCTTGTCCTCCAGCACTCGCTCGTTGGCCGGCGGCGGCGGCCGCCGGGCGATGCAAGCGTACATGCTGGCACCAACGCCATAAATGTCCGTCCACGGTCCCTGGCGGTCGCGCTGGCTATATTGCTCCGGCGCCGCGAAGCCGGGAGTATACATGGCGACAAATTTCTGGTCGGTCAGGAGCGCCTGCCGGGCGGCCCCGAAGTCGATCAGCAGGGGCGAGGCATCCTGACGGATGTAGATGTTGGACGGCTTGATATCGAAGTGCAGCAGGCGCTGGGCATGGATCTCGCGCAAGCCGTTGAGCAACTGGATGAACACGCCGCGGATGAAGCCTTCCCGCATCGGCTCGTCGCGCTGGTCATGGATGTGACGTTGCAGGGTCTTGCCGCGCTCGTAGCGCATCACCATGTACACGGTCTCGTTGGCGCGGAAGAAGTTGGTCACCGCCACCACGTTGGGGTGGCGGATGTTGGCCAGGGTGCGGCCTTCGTCGAAAAAATACTTCATACCCTGGCGAAAACCCATTTCCTTGTCTTCGGAGAGTGGCTTCACGATGCCGTTCTCGTCGCGCATCACCATGCCGTCCGGCAGGTACTCCTTGATCGCGACCGGCTGGCCCTTCCTGTCGAAGGCCAGGTAGACCAGGCTGAAGCCGCCGCCGCCTATCTTGCGGTCGATGGTGTACTCGGCGAGTTGATAGCCGGTCGGGAGCGGATCAGGGATTTGAGCGGCCATTCAAGCCCAAGTAAGATGGGGTAATCGATGCATACGTGGAAGAATAACGAATACATGGCTCCCTTGAACAGCATGACCGGCTTTGCTGCCGCCACCGCCACCCTGGACAACGGATCGATCGGCCTTGAACTACGCGCGGTCAACTCGCGTTTTCTCGACCTGTCGTTCCGCATGGGCGACGACTTTCGGGTCCTCGAACCGGTCATCCGTGAACGCATCAACGACAAGGTCAAGCGCGGCAAGATGGAATGCCGGCTGTATTTCTCGGCCAGGGAAGGCGGCCTGCTGCCGAGCGAACCGAACACCGCCCTGCTCGAGCAGCTGGCCAGCCTGGCCGACCGGGTCCGCCAGACCATCCCGGACGCCCGCCCGATGGGCGTCGGCGAAATACTGCGCTGGCCCGGTCTGCTCGGCGACAACACCAGCGCCCCGGAACAGATGCAGGCCGCCGCCCTCGCCCTGGTCGACGGCGCCATCCGCGACTTCAATGCCAGCCGTGCCCAGGAAGGCGCCAAACTGGCCGCCATCCTCCTGCACAAGGTCGCCGCCCTGCGCGCCCTGGTTGTCGACCTGCGGCCCCGTGTACCGGACATCGTCGCCGCCTTCCGCAGCAAGATCACCCGCCGCGTGGAAGAGATACTGCAAGGCTCCGACCCCGAGCGCATCCATCAGGAAGTCGCCCTGTTCGCCCAGAAGATCGACGTCGACGAGGAACTCGACCGCCTGTCTACCCATCTGGACGAGGTCGAACGCGTGGTCAGGCAGGGCGGCTCGGCCGGCAAGCGGCTCGATTTCCTGATGCAGGAACTCAACCGCGAGGCCAACACCCTCGGCTCCAAGGCCGCCGCGATGGAACTCAGCCAGGCCTCGGTGGAGATGAAGGTGCTGATCGAGCAGATGCGCGAACAGGTGCAGAACCTGGAGTGACCTCGGTTCGCTTGGGCCTGCCTGTGTCTCGGTGAGTGGCCGGCAGGCTGGCTTGACCCAGGCTCAGGGTGCCTACTCCTGGTCGACTTGTACGGCCAGCTTGAGCAGGTTTGGACTGATTTCCAGGCCTGCCCTGCGGGCGACGCCCAGGTTGATGATGAAACGGATCCGTTCATGCTCGCGGAATATTTCGATGATCCCCCCCGAGTCTGAAAACCCGGGCAGTTCGCTGACCGTCAGGACAGGCTGGCCACGCGCGGACTTGACCAGATCGGGGTAGCGTTGTTGCTCCGAGACCGCGACATAAAGCATCTGGCAGCCTCTCAGTGCGCGCC
>JBAZLW010000338.1:0-3077 GCA_041650095.1 Hydrogenophilaceae bacterium
CAGCGGCGCGTTCGTTGAGGCCGACATCGCCACGGTACGGCCCGGCGAGCGTGTCCAGGTCCGCGCCGGCGAGCGCATCCCGGTCGACGGCACGGTGGTGGACGGCCGCTCCTCGGTCGACGAAGGCATGCTCACCGGCGAGAGCCTGCCGGTCGCCAAGACCGTCGACGCCCGCGCCTGGGCCGGCACCCAGAACCTCGACGGCCTGTTGGTGCTGCGTGCCGAAGGCGTCGGGGCGCATACCCAGCTGATGGAGATCGTCCGCCTGACCGAGACCGCGCAAGGATCCAAGGCACCGATCCAGAAGCTGGCCGACCGCATCTCCGGCATCTTCGTGCCGGCGGTGATCGGCCTTGCCCTGCTCACCCTGGCCATCTGGTGGCTGGTCACCGGCAGCTTCAGCCAGAGCCTGATCCCGGCCGTCGCCGTGCTGGTGATCGCCTGCCCGTGCGCGCTCGGCCTGGCCACCCCGACCGCGGTGATGGTCGGCCTCGGCCGCGGCGCCCAACTGGGCATCCTGGTGCGCGCCGCCGAGGCCCTGGAGCGGGCCGAACGGCTGGACACCCTGGCCCTGGACAAGACCGGCACCCTGACCGAAGGCAAGCCGGCCCTGGTCGCCATGACCCCGGACGACGACGACCTGCTGCGCCTGGCCGCCGCGCTGGAACAAGGCAGCGACCACCCACTGGCGCGGGCGCTGCTCGATGCGGCCAGGGCACGCAGTCTCAGCCTCCCGCCGGTGAGCGACTTCGTCAACCTGCCCGGCGAGGGTGTGACCGGCGTGGTCGAGGGTCGGCGGCTGCGCCTGGCCGCCGCCGCGGCGAATGGCGAAGCCGCCACCGTCATCGAGCTGAGCGAAGACGGTGGCGTCCTCGCCCGCCTCGCCTTCGCCGACCGACTGCGCGCCAGCTCGGTCGCCGCCGTGGCACGCCTCAAGGCCGCCGGCATCCGGGTCGTCATGCTGACCGGCGACAACGAGGCAACCGCCGCCGCGGTCGCCGCCGAAGCCGGCATCGACGACTGGCGCGCCGGCATCAAGCCGGTGGACAAGGCGGCAACCGTGGCCGCCCTCAAGGGCGGCGGCCGCACCGTCGGCATGGTCGGCGACGGCATCAACGACGCCCCCGCCCTGGCCACCGCCGACGTCAGCTTCGCCATGCGCTCGGGCGCCGACATCGCCCTGGAGGCCGCCGACATCACCCTGATGCGCAACGACCTCGCCTCCCTCGCCGACGCCATCGAGCTGTCGCGCGCGGTCATGGCCCGCATCCGCCAGAACCTGTTCCTCGCCTTCGTCTATAACGTACTAGCCTTGCCGCTCGCGGCGATGGGCATGCTCAGCCCGGTCATCGCCGGGGCCGCGATGGCCCTGTCGTCGGTCTCGGTGGTGAGCAATTCCCTGCGCCTCAAGCGCTGGCATGCAGACAGGGGGAAGGCGACATGCAGGGATACGGCGAACGGCTCATAAGACAGGCCCAGGGACTGGTCGCGCTGTGCCTGTTCAGCGCCGGGCTTGCCGCCGCCGACCCGGTCTATCGCATCGGCGTGTTGGCCAACCGCGGCACGGAAGCCGCCATCGCGGAATGGTCCGCCCATGTGGACTACCTCAACCGCAGGCTCGCTCCGCTCAGATTCGAACTGGCGCCGCTGTCCTTCCATGACCTGAGTGTGGCCGCGCAGCAGCGGCGCGTGCAGTTCGTCATTACCAACCCCGGGCATTACGCCGAAATGGCCTTTACCGGTTCGATCAACCGCATTGCCACCCGACAGATGCTCGGGCCGGCCGGCATCCTGGACCGCTTCGGCGGCGTCGTCATCGGCCGAGCCAGCCGCACCGACCTCAACACCTATGCCGACCTGCGCGGCAAGCGTCTGCTGATCCCGGACAGTTCCAGCCTCGGAGGCTGGCAGGTCCATGTCGGCGCGGCCTTGGCCGAAGGCATCGAACTGCGTACCGACACCGCCTCGATCAAGGAGGTCGGCACCCACGACGAGGTCGTGTTCGGCATCCTGGCCGGGCGGGCCGACGCCGGCCTGGTCCGCACCGGCCTGCTCGAAAGCATGGCCGCCGAGGGACGCATCCTGCTGGATGATTTTCGGGTCATCAACCTGCGCCATGAGCCGGATTTCCCCTATCGCCTGAGCACCCGGCTCTACCCGGAGTGGCCCATCGCCCGCGTCGAAGGTACGCCGGAGGAGGTCACCCGCCAGGTGCTCATCGCCCTGCTCAACATGGCCCAGGACGATCCTGCGGCCCGCGCCGCCGGACTCGATGGCTGGACCGTGCCGTTGAACTACCAGCCGGTCAACGACCTGCTCTACCGCACCCGCCAGGGGCCCTATGAGCATCTGCCCATCACCGGGCGCGACGTGGTGGAGCGCTATGGCCTCCATCTGGCTGTCGCCATCGGCCTGATCATGCTGCTGATCGGACTCGCCCTGGCCAACAGCATCACCATCAATCGCACCCTGCGGCGTACCCGCGACGGCCTGGCGGAACGCGAGGAGCAGTTCCGCAGCCTGGTCACCAACATCCCTGGCGTGGTCTACCGCTGCGCCCCGGACCAGGACTGGACCGTTCATTACATCAGCGAACACATCCGCGACCTCAGCGGCTATCCCGCCAGCGATTTCATCGAGCGGCGACGCAGTTACGCCAGCATCATCCACCCCGACGATGTCGCCCGGGTCGACCAGGAAGTGAATGACCAGGTTGCGGCGGGTCATCCCTTCGTCCTGGAATATCGCATCGTCGGTGCCGACGGGCAGACGCGCTGGATACTTGAACATGGCCGCGCCCATTATGGCCCGGACGGGACGGCGCAATGGCTGGACGGGATCTTTCTCGACATCAGCCCCATCAAGCAGGCGGAGGCGAAGCTGCGCCAGGCCTCGGCGGTATTCCAGCACACCGCCGAAGGCATCATCGTCACCGACGCGCAAAGGCGCATCCTGACCGTCAATCCGGCCTTCGTCGGGATAGCCGGCTACAACGAAGCGGAACTGATCGGTCACACCCCGGCCATCCTGCGCTCAGGCCGCCACGATGCCGCCTTCTTCGCGGCCATGTGGCGCGA
>JBAZLW010000339.1:0-3063 GCA_041650095.1 Hydrogenophilaceae bacterium
CGACATCCAGGTTTGGCGCGACCACATCGACATGCGCGGCACTCGGAAGGGCCGGCTGGTGGCGCTCAACAAGATCGACGGCCTGTGGGATGCGCTCAAGACGGAAGAACAGATCAACGCCGAGATCGACAAGCAGGTGAAGAGCTGCGCCGACATGCTCGGCATCGAGCCGCGCAACATCTTCCCTGTTTCCGCCCAGAAAGGCCTCCAGGCCAAGATCCAGGACGACCCCGCCCTGCTCGCGCGCAGCCGGCTGGGGCAACTGGAAAAGGCCCTCAGCGAGGAGTTGATCGCCTCCAAGCAGGAACTGGTGCGCGACCAGACCGAGGCCGAGCTCGACGACATGCTCGGCTCATCCCGCGCCCTGCTGCAGAGCCGGTTCGACAACATCGAGGAACAGCTCAACGAACTACGCGGGCTGCAGGGCAAGAACCAGGACGTGGTCGAACACATCATGGTCAAGATCGCCCAGGACAAGGAGGCCTTTGAACGCGGCCTGCAGCATTTCCAGGCCTTGCGCAGCGTGTTCTCCCAGCAGAGCGTGCAGTTGTTCCAGTCCATCGGCACCGACAACATGAAGAACCGGATCGCCCGGGTGCGCGAAGCCATGGTGCAGAGCCGCTTCACCAAGGGCATCCGGGAAGCGATGAACACCTTCTTCAAGGACGTCGACCACAACATGGAAAAGGCCTCCGGCCAGGTTGACGAGATCAACCACATGATGGAGGCGATGTACCGCAAACTGAGCAGTGAGCACGGCATGGCCCGCTATACCGTGCCGAACTTCTCCATGCTGCGCTACCGCAAGGAATTGCAGCGCCTGGAAACCGCCTACAACCAGCAGATCAACAACCTGTTCACCCTGCTCACGACCGAACAGTACCTGCTCACCTCGCGCTTTTTCGAGACCGTGGCCAATCGGGTGGTGAAGGTGTTCGAGATTGCCAACCGCGAGGTCGAGTCCTGGCTGAGGGCGGTCATGTCACCCATGGAAAGCCAGATCCGGGAACACCAGATGCAGTTGCGCCGGCGCCTGGAGAGCGTCAAGCGCATCCACAAGGCAGCCGGCACCCTGGAAGACCGCATCGACGAACTGTTGCAGATGCAGGGCGAGGCCCGGCGCCAACTGTCCGAACTGGACCAGGCCACCGGTTGCATCCATGACCTGCTCCGCAACCAGGTCGCCGCCTATGAGGCGCTGGCGGCCTGAGCGCTATTTCCCTGCGGTCAGCTTGAGGAATTTTTCGTGCAGTTGTTCCTGGGTCTCGACGTGGTCCGGGTTGACCGGGATGCAGTCGACCGGGCAAACCTCGCGGCATTGCGGGGTATCGAAATGGCCGACGCACTCGGTGCACTTGTTCGGATCGATGATGTAGATATCTTCCCCTTGGGTGATCGCTCCGTTCGGGCATTCCGGCTCGCACACATCGCAGTTGATGCATTCGTCGGTAATCATCAGGGCCATCTTGGTTCTTCCTTCATATAGTTATAAAAACTTACAAAAAGCGCCGGTTCGCAAGACGCTCCGCCACCGGAGACGGCACGAACGGCCGCACGTCGCCGCCCAGTCGGGCGATCTCGCGCACCATGCTGGCGGAAATGAACATATATTGCTCCGCCGGCGTCAAAAAAACGGTTTCCAGCTCCGGGAAAAGCCCCCGGTTCATGCCTGCCAACTGGAATTCGTACTCGAAATCCGATACTGCCCGCAGGCCGCGCAGGACCAGATTGGTATCCTGTTCGCGCACGAAATCGACCAGCAGCGTCGAAAAGCTGGCGACCTGGACATTGGCCAGGTCGCCCAGGGTTTCCCGGGCCATCGCCATGCGCTCATCGAGATCGAAAAACGGCTGCTTGGTGGCGCTGGCCGCAACCGCCACCACCACCTGATCGAACAGGCGGCTGGCCCGGCGCACCAGGTCCTCATGGCCACGGGTAATCGGGTCGAAGGTGCCGGGATAGACGATCTTTCCCGAGCAGGCCGTTTTTTTGGCTACGATCAAGCTGGCTCCAGCAGGCAGAAATGTGACAACCCGGCACGCCCTTCGCGCAGGATGCGCCAGCCTTCGAGGCCGGGTCGGGTTCCGAATTCGGCGTAGATTTTACCCCCTGGCGCGAGCCGTGTCGCCGCCCCGGCCAGTGCCGTCGCCAGCAAGCCGGCCTGGAAGGGGGGGTCCAGGAAGACCACATCAAACTGCCCGCGCTCACCGGCCAGCCAGGCCAGGCCATCGGCGGCGACCAATTCGACCCGGTCGGCGCCGAGCACTTCCCGGTTCTTGCGCAGCGCTGCCATGGCCTGGCCGTCGCGCTCCACCATCACCACCTCGCAGGCGCCCCGCGAGGCCGCCTCGAAACCGAGCGCACCGCTGCCGGCGAACAGGTCCAGGCAGCGTTGCCCGTCCAGTCGCTGGCCCAGCCAGTTGAACAAGGTCTCCCGGACCCGGTCCGGCGTCGGCCGCAGGCCGGGCAGGTCCGGGAAATGCAGGCTGCGCCGGCGCCACTGACCGCCGATGATGCGGACCTGATTACTTCTGGCCTTTTTCTGGCTCAAGCTGTCCACCCACGATGACCGTGACCATTGTGTCCGGGTGCAAACGGGCACGCAGGGCACGCATGATGTCGTCCCGGCTCACTGCCGCCACCTTCTTCGGATAGCTGTCCAGCCAGTCCGGCGGCAGCCGGTAGAACCCGATCATGGCCAGGTACTCGAGTATCTTGCGGTTGCTGTCCAGGCGCAGGGGGAAGCCACCGACCAGGTTGTCCCTGGCCTGCTGCAGTTCGGCCTCGGTCGGGCCATCGGCCAGGTAATGCCTGAGCGTGTCGCGCACCACCTTGAGCGCCTGATCGGTGGCATCGCGCCGGGTCTGCAGGCCGATCTGGAAGGCGCCCAGCTCCTTCATGGGCATGAAATAGCTGTAGGCGCTGTAGGCCAGACCACGTTTCTGGCGGATTTCCTCGACCAGACGGGAATCGAAACCGCCGCCGCCAAGGACATAATTGCCCACCAGCAGGGGAAAATAGTCCGGGTCGTCGCGGGTCATGCCAGGCTGGCCGATGAACAGA
>JBAZLW010000340.1:0-3050 GCA_041650095.1 Hydrogenophilaceae bacterium
CGTGGACTTGGCCGGTATCAAGGACATCGTTTCGAAGTCTTTGGGTGCTTCCAACAAACTCAATGTAGCGCGTGCCACTATCGAAGCTTTGCGAAGCTTGAAGGCTCCGCGAGCGCCACGACCGGCAGAGCAGAAGTAATTTTTCTTTTTTTAGTGTTATGCAGATTCATGAATTAAGCGTCCTCAAAAAGCAGGATAAGAAGCGTATCGGACGCGGAGGAAAACGAGGAACCTATTCCGGTCGCGGAATGAAGGGTCAGAAAGCTCGCTCCGGCGGCACTGTCGATCCATTGTTCGAAGGAGGGCGATCTTCTTTGGTGGATCACCTGAAAAAGGTGCGCGGATTCAAATCCATTCATCCCAAGAAATCGGTGTTCAATCTGACGACACTGGAGAAATGGTTTGAGAATGGAGAAATCGTATCTTCTGAGGCACTGGTGGCCAAGGGATTGATTAAAGAATCTTTGGTAAAGAATGGTATTAAAATTCTGTCCAATGGGACATTGACCAAAAAACTGACCATTTCATCGAAACTGTTGGTTTCGGAAGCGGCACAGGCGGCGATAGAAAAAGCCGGTGGCTCGGTTGAAGAGCCCAAAGAAGAAGACGCTTCTTCGGAGGAATAGGAACGAGAGGCTAAGTGCCTCTTTTTTCTCGTGTTTATATATACACTATGTTACACTGAAAGTATATGATGGCAACATTAACACAGATTTTCAAAATAAAAGAGCTGCGCGGTAAGATATTCTTCATTCTTGGCGTTTTGGTCGTATATCGATTGGTAGCGGCTATTCCGTTGCCGGGGGTTGATTTCACCCAATTGCAGCGATTTTTCGATAGCAATCAATTGTTCGGTTTGCTCAATATTTTTTCCGGCGGTGGTCTGAATAATATCTCCATTGTGCTTTTGGGCGTGGCGCCGTATATCACGGCCTCTATCATCATGCAGCTTATGACGACCATCGTTCCTCGTTTGGAACAGATGTACAAGGAAGAAGGAGAAGCCGGTCGACAGCGATTCAATATGATTACGCGTTGGTTGACGGTGCCTTTCGCCATACTACAGTCATTTGGTATGATTTCACTTTTGAAATCGCAGCAAGTAATCGTATCCGTGACGACTTTCGATACTATCGCCATCGTGACTACCGCTACCGCAGGTACGGTTTTGCTGATGTGGATTGGTGAGCTCATTACGGAGAAGGGTATCGGAAATGGTGTTTCCATCTTGATCTTTGCCGGTATTGCATCGGGATTGCCTACAATGGTTTCGCGATTTTTGACTGATTTCGATTCGGCAAAAATTTTCACCTATATTGTTTTCTTGCTCATTGCATTGTTTACGGTTGCTGCTGTGATTGCTATCAATGAAGCGCAGCGCAATATTCCGGTTGCCTATGCCAAGCGTGTACGCGGGGAGAAGACCTATGGCGGTACATCGACCACGCATTTGCCATTGCGAGTCAATCAGGCTGGTGTGATTCCGATCATCTTTGCAGTGTCGCTCATTTTGGTCCCTGGTATGGTCGCGAGTTTCCTGATGCAGTCAGGCAATGAGAAGGTGGCGCATATCGCCAATCTTGTGAATAATTTGTTTCAGAATCAGCTTTTCTACGGTGCTTTGTACTTCACACTCGTCGTCCTCTTTACCTATTTCTATACCGCGGTAGTGTTTGATCCGATGAAGATTGCTGAGAATTTGCAGAAGCAAGGCGGCTATGTTCCGGGTATCCGTCCCGGACAATCGACCGCCCAGCATTTGTATTTCATTATCAATCGTATTACGTTGGCAGGTGCTTTGTTTCTTGGTACGGTCGCGGTGCTCCCGATCGCGGTGCAGTATATGACCGGCATACAGTCTTTGGCTTTGGGTGGTACGAGTATTTTGATTGTTGTTGCGGTGGTTCTGGATATGGTCAAGCATATCCAGAGTCAGATCACGATGCGCAATTACGACGGCTTCTAATAACGATTTCAATATATAACACATGGCATACAACCTCATTATCCTCGGACCGCAAGGATCGGGAAAAAGCACGCAGGCGGATCTATTGGTACGGAGAACGGGAATGATTCATATGGAAATGGGATCTATCTTACGCTCCGTGGCTCAGGAGGACTCGGAATTGGGAAAATATGTCAATGAGGTTATGAATGTCCGCAAGGAATTGGTTTCGAATGAACTCATTGAAAAAATACTACGATACAGGCTTGGTAAGGTTGGAGTGGATCAGGGTATTATTTTAGATGGTGCACCGCGCAAGGAAACGCAGATCGAAACTGTTGATCGTGTTTTTAAAGAATATAATAGGATGATAGACCGGGCTATTTTCGTGGATATTCCCGAAGAGGTCTCCGTCGCTCGTATCGCTTCTCGATTCGCGTGCTCACAGTGCGGCAAAGCCTTTATCCTCGATGAAGAGGCTCGTGCTACGCATACATTAATATGCGATGTTTGCGGTGGCGTACTTGCACAACGCACTGATGATACACTCGAGGGCATCCGCAAGCGTTTGGCAGTTTTTGCAGCGGAAACCGTACCGGTCATCGAGCACTATCGAGCGCAGGGAAAGCTCCTGCACATAGACGGGACGAAAAACATCGAAGAAATTTTTGAGGATATCGTGAAAGGACTTGGTATTTAATGTATGCATATGCGATTGAAGAATGAGAAACAATTAGAAGCACTTCGCGAAAGCGGTAAGCGATTGGCACAGGTGATGAAGCTCTTATCCGAGCATGTCGCACCAGGTATCAGTACCTGGGAGTTGGATGCTTTGGCTGAGGCGGAAATCAAGCGTTTGGGAGGCATTCCGATTTTCAAGGGATATGGAGCTTCACATGGCAATCCTTTCCCGGCATCGGTCTGCATCTCGCTCAATGATGAGGTGGTGCATGGCATCCCGCGTCGCGACCGTATACTGCGAATGGGTGACCTGATCAAGCTCGATATGGGTCTGCGCTTCGATGGTATGGTGAGCGATATGGCGCGCACCTTCCCGGTTGGATCCGTGAGTAAAGACGCGTACAAGATTATGGATGTGACGCGT
>JBAZLW010000341.1:0-3036 GCA_041650095.1 Hydrogenophilaceae bacterium
TCTGTGAAGGCCTGGGCGTAGGCGTGATCGCGCCGGCACAGCACGGCAACGCCGCAATCGTGGAAGATGCCGGCCTGGAAGGCCATGTCCTCGCGCACCGAGCGCAGGCGGGCGGTCCTGACCGTGGCCAGCATCAGGTCCGCCACGGCGGCCATGCGTTGCCATAGCGAGTTCATCACCAGCACCAGCTCGGGATCGTGCAGGGCGCCGCGCAGGCCCTCGCTGCGCACCACGGCCACGGTGGTACGCAGGCCCAGCACGGTAATCGCCTTTTCCAGGCTATCCACCTTGACGCGCAGGCCCATCACCGGCGAGCCCACGACGCGAAACACGGCCCCGGCCATGGCCGGGTCGCGGCCGATCACGGCGGCATACTGGTGCGAACCGGCATCGTCGTCGCGCGCCAATCGCAGGACATCGAGCAGTACCGTCGGCATGGGCGGAATCTTCGCGCCCGACGCCAGGATCGCGTCGATCAGCTGTTTATCTTCGGTATCGCTCACCATCGCTCTCCCTTGCTCTGCCGAGTCAATACTAACTCAGCCGCGCGGGTGATGCTGCCGGTGCAGGTTCTTCAGGCGCTCGCGCGCGACGTGGGTGTAGATCTGGGTGGTCGAGATGTCGGCATGGCCGAGCAGCATCTGCACCACCCTGAGGTCGGCGCCGTGATTGAGCAGATGGGTGGCGAAGGCATGGCGCAGGCTGTGCGGCGACAAAGGCGTAACGATGCCGGCCACTGCGGCGTGGCGCTTGATCGCGTACCAGAAGGCCTGCCGGGTCATGGCGCCGGCGCGCGCGGTGACGAACAGGGCGTCGCTGGGCCGGCCGGCGAGCAGGGCCGGACGGGCCTCGGCCAGATAGCGCTCCAGCCAGTCGAGGGCCTCCTCGCCCATGGGCACCAGGCGCTCCTTGGCGCCCTTGCCCATGACCCGGACCACGCCCTCGCGCAGGCTGACGCCCGACATTGGCAGGCCGACCAGTTCGGACACCCGGAGGCCGCAGGCATAGAGCAGTTCGAGCATGGCGCGGTCGCGCAGGCCGAGCGGCTGCCCGGCATCCGGCGCCGCCAGCAGGGCCTCGACGTCGGTCTCGGTCAGGCTCTTGGGCAGCGGTCTCGGCAGGCGCGGCGCCTCGATGTTCAGGGTGGGGTCGTCAGCGCGCCGGCCCTGGCGCAGAAGCCAGCGGTAATAGCGCTTCAGGGCCGACAACTGGCGCGCCAGGCTGCGCGCCGCCACGCCCTGGCGCAGGGTGCGGTCGGCCAGGAACTGCTGAATCTCGCCGGCACCGGCCTCGGCCAGGCGGCCGCCCGCCCTGGCCAGCCAGTCGGCGAACTGGCGCAGGTCGCGCCGGTAACTTTCCAGGCTTTTCGGTGACAGGCCGTCTTCCAGCCAGAGGGTGTCGCAGAAGACGTCCAGGTCAGGATCGGCTGAAGACAACGCCCTCTCCCCAACCCTCTGTGGGCCCAAGACCCATCCCTCGCTTTGCTCGGGTCCGCAACTGCGTTGCGTCCTGCGCCATGCTGGCTGGTCCCGCTTGCGGGCGAGGAGGCAAACGTGTCGCATGGCGACGGCAGGGGCTAAATCTGGCCTTCATGGTGCAGTAACCACTGTTTCACCGCCATTGGAAAACCATCACTATGGTGCATGAAGCCGCCCAGGCCATGCGCCGCCAGCACCCGGTGACAAGGAATGACGATGGGAATGGGATTGTCGCCCACCGCCTGCCCGACCGCGCGCGGGCTGCTGTCCAGCTCGCGGGCGATGTCGCCGTAGGTGCGTGTCTGGCCCGGCGGGATGGCCAGCAGCACCTGCCAGACCCGCTGGCGGAACAGGGTGCCGGCGGGGGCCAGGGTCAGTTTCCAGACATGATGGGGATTGGCGTAATAGGCCTCGAGCTCGTGCGCCACCCGATGCACTGCCGCCGAACCGCATGGCCGCAACGGGGTATCCGGCGACAGGAAGTCCAGGCTGGCCAGGGCCTCGCCGGTCAGGCGCACGCCCAAGGCGCCGAACGGGGCCGGCAGGACGGCATCGTAGCCAGGCTCGGCCATGCCGTCATTCCTTCATGTAGGCTTTTTTCCGGTCCAGGTTGTAGGACCACGGCAGTCCGGCATTCTTCCAGCCGTTGACCACGCGCTTGCCCTTGTTGGGGCCGTCCTTGGCCACGTCGCCCTCGAAGCCGTCGACCACCGACCAGACGTTGGTGTAGCCGTAGCGGGCCAGCAGGTCCGCGCTCAGGGCGCTGCGGTCGCCGGAGCGGCAGATCAGGACGACGGGGTCGTTCTTCTCGACGCCCTTGTCCAGTGCCCACATCTCGAACTGGCCGAGGAAATCGGGGTTGGGATAGCGCAGGTAGGTGTTCTTCTTCTCGTCCCACTTGGCGTAGTTCATGATGCCGAACGAGGTGGTGCCGTCGACGCCGTCGGGCACGCCGACGAAGAGTTGCTCCTCCGCGGTGCGCACGTCGATGAACAGGACCTTGGGCGCATGCTGCTTGAGAAATTCAGGCACCTCCCTGGCCTCCAGATACAGGCCCAACTTGGTGCGCTTGATCTCCGGCAGGCTGGCCGGGTCGACCGCGCTGGCCAGCGCGGGCAGCATGAACGCAACGATCAGGAATAGCGCCTTCAACGTGTTCATCATTCCTCTCCCCCCTCAGACTTGCACGTCAACGCACATATCTTACTGACAAACCTGCTGCAGGTTGAAGGAGAGCAAGTTGGTCGCGTTGACGACGCTCATGCCGCCGTTCACCACCTCATGCAGTATCTTGGTCGGGATCGGGGTGATGCCGATCAACTCGGTCGGACACTTGAAGGTGACCACCACCAGTGGCTTTTCGCCGGTCGGGTAGACCTTCTTGAAGGTGGGCAATATCGACTGCCCCTCCTGCCAACTGGGCAGGAGCGACTTCAAACTATACGGCAGGCTGGGCGAGAACGCCTTCGCGTTGTCGGTAGCCGGGCTGGCATCAGCCGGGGGATGCGCGGGCGTTTGCTGGTAAGCCAGATAGGGATTACCCGAGGGGGCGAGAACG
>JBAZLW010000342.1:0-3033 GCA_041650095.1 Hydrogenophilaceae bacterium
AAGATCACCGTCACCGAGACCACCACCTATGTCGCCGTGGCGCGCGAGATCGCCGGCGAGGCCCTGCGTCGCCTGCTGGCCGGCAAGGTCAAGGGCAGGACCGTGAAGGTCCGCCTGCTCGACGATGACGCCGCGACCAGCCGGCCGTCCCGCGCCAATGCCAGCATTCGGCGGCGGCCCAAGGCGGTGCTGGACAATCCGGTCCCCGCATCGCCGCGTCGGCGTACACCCGGTTAAATCATGCCGATGGATCCCCGCGTTCGCGCGGCATGACCAATGCGCCTTGCACTATCACACTGACAACGAGACCGAATCATGAAATGGCTGTTCCGCACCTTCTTCAAGACCCTGCGCCTGGTATTGGGCCCCTTCCTGCTGCTCAAGGAGCGGATGGATGCCCCTGAAGGTCTGGTCCGCACCCCGGAGTCCCAACTTGAGGTCGACCGGCAGTGTCGTGACCTGGCCCTGTACCAGTTCCAGACCTGTCCGTTCTGCATCAAGGTGCGCCAGGAGTTGCGCCGCCTGTCGCTCAACATCGAACTGCGCGACGCCCAGTACGACGCCGGCCACCGCGAAGCCTTGCTGCAAGGCGGCGGCCGCAGCATGGTGCCCTGTCTGCGCATCATTGACGGACAGGGCAACAGCCGCTGGCTGTACGAATCCGGCGACATCATCGAATACCTGCGCGGGCGCTTCACCGCTTGAACACTTTGTCGACCCTGCCTGCCGGCGCGATTTCCCGCGAGGACATCGCCGCCCTGCCGATTCGGCGTTACGAAGGTGAGGTGTGCCTGGTCGCCACGCCCGAGGCGCTGGCGCAGGCCATGGCCGACATCTGCCAGGAGCGCGTGCTCGGTTTCGACACCGAGACCCGGCCCGCCTTCAGGAAGGGTGAAAGCCACCTGCCCTGCCTGGTCCAGGTCGCCACCGCCCGGGCGGTGTACCTGTTCCAGTTGCGCCAGGTCGACTGTTCCTCGGCCCTCGCCGAGGTCCTGGCCGAACCGGGCATCGTCAAGGCGGGCGTGGCGCTGGCGCACGACCTGCGCCAGCTCAACCAGGTGTTTCCGGTCGCGGCCAGTTCCGTACTCGACCTCGGCCTGGTCGCCAGGCGTAACGACATAGACCAGACCGGCCTGCGCAACCTGGCCGGGATTTTCCTCGGCATCCGCATTCCAAAGGGCTCGCGCACCTCCAACTGGGCCGCGCCCCGCCTGACGCCGGCACAGATCGTTTATGCCGCCACGGATGCCTGGGTCAGTCGCGAGTTATACTTATGCTTTCAAAGGCTTGGCCTGTTGGAAAACGGACAGGACCGATAGCCGGCATGTATTTCAATAACCCGCTCCGGGGTGATGATTGCCGGTTCGGGAATGGCGCTGGATAGCGAATAATCAGCGCCGATCCCATAAAGCGCGCAAACTGACGGATACGGAGTAAACCCGAACCGCCATGGCGGCCGTTGCCACTTGATTGGCAATGGCGTCACCGGCGGGGATAAGGAGCCATTAAGTTGCAAGAGATTCTGCAGTACCTGAAAGACCACGGCGAAAGACTCGATTCGGAGATCGCCGCGGGGATGGGCATTTCGCTGGAAAAAGTATGCCTGCACCTGACTGAACTGGCCGCCAAAGGCGAAGTGATCATGTGCCGCACGACTCGATACACTGAGGGCAACAAGAAGGTCGAGGGGATGCTGTGCCGGGTGGCTGGATACATTCCACCGGCCAGCCCGGGCCGGAAGCCAAAAACGCCGATGTAGGCGAAGTGCAGGCCGATGCGGCCTGCGCCGGGCCCCCACTCATCGGCCGACAAAGTCGTCTCCGAACCAACCTGGCAGGACAACCTTGAGCTGATCAGCCCCGATTCAGGCACTGCTCCATCTGCTCTACCGGTTCAGGCCGGCCGAACAGGTAGCCCTGATAGGCATGGCAGCCCTCGCTGGCCAGGAAATCGCGCTGGGCCTGGGTTTCCACCCCTTCGGCAATCACCGACAGCCCCAGGCTGTTGGCCAGGGCGACGATGGTCCGCGCAATGGCGGCATCGTTCGGATCGGTGAGCACTTCGCGCACGAAGGACTGGTCGATCTTGAGCTGGTCCAGGGGCAGGCGCTTCAGATAGGCGAGCGAGGAATAGCCGGTGCCGAAATCGTCCAGCGAGAAGCCGACGCCATGCATTTTCAGCGCGGCCATCTTGGCGATGATGTCATCTATGTCATGCAGGAGCAGGCTCTCCGTGAGTTCCAGCTTGAGCCGGTGCGGATTCGCGCCGGTTTGCCGAATCACCGCCAGCACCTGCTGGGCAAAATCGTGCTGGTGGAATTGCCGGGCGCTGATATTGACCGCCAGGGTGCACTGGTCAAGTTCCGGTCGGGCGGCCCAGGCGACCAACTGTTTGCAGGCGGTTTCCAGCACCCATAGCCCCAATGGCAGGATCAGCCCGGTTTCCTCGGTGAGGTGGATGAACTCGTTCGGCGGCACCATGCCGCGCTCGGGATGCCGCCAGCGCAACAGCGCCTCGGCACCGGTCACGCGGCCATCACGGTCGACCTGGGGCTGGTAATAGAGCATGAACTCGTTCCGGGCCAGGGCCTGGCGCAAGTCCGTCTCCAGGGCAACGCGGGTATTGACCACGTCCTGCATGCTCTGGTCGAAGAAACGCAAGAAATTGCGGCCCGCCTCCTTGGCCGTATACATCGACAGATCGGCCTGCTTCAACAAATCGTCGACCGATTCCCCGGTCCCGGCGAACAGGGTGGCACCGATGCTGCTGGTGCTGTGCTGTTCGTGACCGGCCAGTTGGTAGGGGCGGCTGAGGGCCGCCAGGATCTTCTCGCCGATCCGCCGGGTCCGGCTGGCGGCCTCGTCGGGTTTCTCGCTCAAACCTTCCAGCATGACCACGAACTCGTCGCCGCCGAATCGGGAGACGGTATCGCTTTCGCGCACGCAGCCGACCAGGCGCTGGGCGACCTGTTCCAGCAGCAGGTCGCCCTTGTCGTGGCCCAGGGTGTCGTTGAGTGCCTTGAAATTATCCAGA
>JBAZLW010000343.1:0-3024 GCA_041650095.1 Hydrogenophilaceae bacterium
ATGACCACCTGCCTGCCTCGTCATTGCGAGGAGCGAAGCGACGTGGCAATCCAGTTATGTCAGGCCGTGGGCGACAACCCCCTGGATTGCCGCGCTGCGCTCGCAATGACAGGCCTATCCCGTCATCGCGGGGAGGCGTAGCCGACGTGGAAATCCAGTTCAAGCCCGGCCACCGCAGGCGATGCAACCCAAAACCCTGGATTGCCGCGCTGCGCTCGCAATGACCACCGGCCTGCCTCGTCATTGCGAGGAGGCGTAGCCGACGTGGCAATCCAGTTCAAGCCTGGCCGGCGCAGGCGATGCAACCCAAAACCCTGGATTGCCGCGCTGCGCTCGCAATGACGACCTGCCTGCCTTGTCATTGCGAGGAGCGAAGCGACGTGGCAATCCAGTTTATGTCAGGCCGTAGGCGACACCCCCTGGATTGCCGCGCTGCGCTTTTATGCCCTTTAGGGTACGCAATGACGGCATCACCCGGCTGTTCAAGCAATAACGACCGCCAATGCCGCGCTGGCCAATCCGTCGCCATCAGTAAAAGACCAGTCCGCGAAGTAATCCCCCTTGAATCTTGAATCTTGTGTCTTGCCCCTTGAACCTGTTGTTTTTCGGATGATGAAACCCGCCCGAGGCAGGATGAATTTAGTGTGATCCTCATTGACGCAACCTGGCCCGGTTGCTATTGTTCGCACGTAGTCGAGAACCGCTGCGATTCGGTCAAATTTGAACGGGAGTGTCACAAAATGAGCAAGCAAAGTGTCCTGATGAGCGCCTTGATGGTCGCCTTATTTATGAGCGGTGTCGCTGTAGCGGCTGATCGCATTGTCGTTGCGACGCTGGGCGAGGTGAACGGCAAGGTACTGGTCAACACCGGCAACGGTTATGCCGTCGCCAAGCCGGGCATGAGCATCGCCCAGGGCGACCGTCTGATTGCACTGGACAGTTCCTCGGCCAAGATCGTCTATGCCGACGGCTGCATCACCGACCTGAAGGAAAACAACCTGATCGGCGTCGAAGGCAAGACCTGTACGGCGAAGCCGGTCAACCCGCGCAGCAATGGCACCATCCGCCTGGCCCAGGCCATCGGCGGAACCGTCGATGCCGGTACCCCGGGCATGGGTGGAGTCGGCGGCGCCGGTAGCCTGGTCTGGTTCCCGCCTGTGGCGTTTGTCACCTCCATCGCGCTGGGTGCCTTGACCGAGGAAGACGACAAGCCGATCAGCAATCGCTGACCACACAAGTTCCCGATATTTTTCTATGCGGCAACATGTACGCCGCGCTCAACCAAGCGCGGCGTTTCCTTTTCTGAGTCTGCTGGGTTTGCTGTTGTTGCTCGCGCCGGTGTTCCGGGGCGGCAACCGGCCCTTGCCTCTGCTCGGCCTCGAACTGCTGGCCCTGGGTCTGGTGGTCCTCATGGTGCTGTACCGCCATAACCCCTGGTCGGTGCTGGGACGCTGGGAGCGCCTGGCTGTCGGATTGCTGGTGGCCATCCCGGTCATCTCCCTGTTGCCGTTGCCTATGGCCTGGTGGGGCGCCTTGCCGGGGCGGGCAATCTACCAGGAGGCCCTTGGCCTGTTCGGTGCCCAGACCGGCTGGCACAGCCTGACGGTGGTGCCCTTCGCCAGCCAGGCCAGCGCCCTGGCCCTGTTGCCGCCCCTGGCGGTATTCCTGGCCACCCTGGTATGTGGCGACGAGGACCGCAAGCGGCTGATCTACCTGTTCCTGGCCATCGCCGCCGTCGAGGCGGTGCTCGGCCTGAGCCAGTATGGCAGCCGTGAAGAGTTCCTGCTGTTCGGCATGGACCCCGGCAACAACGCCAAGGGCACCTATCCCAACTACAACCACTTCGCCGGCCTGTTCGAGATGGCCATCCCCCTGGCTGCGGCCCTGTTCGCCGCCAACTTCGGCCACAAGGCACAGCAGCATCGCCGTTATCACCGCCGCGGCCTGAGAGCCATATTCGCCAAACTGGGCGAGACCCGGATCAACATCGCCTTCCTGTTCATCGCCTTGTTCATGCTGTTCGGCCTGGCGGCCGTGTTCTCCCGCTCGCGTACCGGCATCGCGCTGCTGATCCTGTCCGTCCTGCTGCTCACCTTGGCCTTCGCGCCGCGCCTGGGTGGCAAGCAGACCCTGCGCACGGCGGCCGGCCTGGTCACCCTGCTGGCCGGCCTGAGCCTGGCCGTGGGCCTGGTGCCTGTATTGCAGCGCTTCGCCGACCAGGATCCCCTGGCCGATGCGCGCTGGTCCATCGCCTCGGCCACTTTGGAAGGCGTTGGCGCCTTCTTCCCCCTGGGCGCCGGTGTCGGCACCTACCCGGAGGTTTTTCGCAGCTTCCATCCGGGCGACGTACCCAAGTTTGTCAACAATGCCCACAACGACTATCTCGAATGGCTGTTCGAGGGTGGCCTGTTGGCCGGCATCGTCATACTGCTTGGCCTGGCGGTGTATGTCCGCCGGGTCCTGTTCGTGCTGCAGGGCGACCAATGGCGCCAGGACCAGTACATCAAGATCGGCGCCGCCATCGGTCTGCTGCTGATCCTGTTGCACAGCTTCGTCGACTACAACCTGCACATACCGGCCAACGCCATCTATTTCGCCTTCCTGGCGGGGCTGCTGTTCGCCCACCGCGAACACTGGACTGACGGCAAGCGCGCCGAAACACAACAAGAAGAGAAGCCGCAGTCCACCCCGCAGACGGCAAGCGTCCCGGCAAGACAGGCGGCGCCCCTGCCGCCATCCAACCTGCCGGACAACGTACCCAACCCCTTCGCGTTGTAACGGCCCGGTCATCCCCCTCCGTCATTGCGTACCCTAAAGGGCATAAAAGCGCAACGCGGCAATCCAGCCAACCTACCGTCATTGCGTACCCTAAAGGGCATAAAAGCGCAGCGCGGCAATCCAGCCAACCTGCCGTCATTGCGAGCGCAGCGCAGCACTCCAGCCAACCTGCCGTCATTGCGAGCGCAGCGCGGCAATCCAGGGGTTTTCGGGTTTGTCCCTGTCCGAGGCGAATTGGCTCAAACT
>JBAZLW010000344.1:0-3006 GCA_041650095.1 Hydrogenophilaceae bacterium
CGGGCACATTCTTCAGGAAGCTGGCGCCGTCGTTGGCCGGCACCGGCTGCTGGGGCACCTTGGGATCGAGCACGACGGTGAGCGGCTCGGCCATGCGCGGCGCGGTCACCACCACCTCGTCCAGGGTGTAGGCCTCCTCAGCCCGGGCCAAACCCGCTATGGCAGCCAGAATCAGGATGGTGGAAGTGCGCAGGGCAAATTTGCCGGCCATTGTGTTATCCCCTTCAACAAGAAAAAGCCCCCTTGCGGGGGCGAAGCGTGGCCCTCAGTCCACGGCGGAAGCGGCTTTAATTCTATTTCGGAGCGGGCGCCGGACGGCTGCGTCATATTGTCGCAGCCCCCTGACGACCCTCGGAGGGACACCGTACGGTGCCGAAAAAAAGCATCTGGAATCCAGTGTGGAATCCGCGCCTCGAAGCTGACCTACAAGGTAGGGGTCGGGCCGCACCCGACCCGTAGCTGCCGGTCAAGTTGCAAGAGGATCAACGGCGGGTATCAGAGTTGAACAGTCGCCTGATTCGTAAATCTATAGGGAATAGATATTTACCGGGGAGACACTGGGACACTTATTCAACTGCAACGCCCAAGCAAAGATTCACCTTGTGCGGATAGATGATAGGTTCGCTGAGCAAGTTGCAATGGATAAGGCACGATTGCCGTATGTTCGATCAAGCCCATGCTGATCAAAGTTTCCAATATGTGGGCTTGGCAGGGTTCCAGCTTTGAAGGTCCTTCAGCCACCTTGCGCAAGCATGCCAGCTCGGCAGGATTGAGGTTATGCATAGGCGATCCAATCCCTACGGTTTATAAAATTCCGGAGTGAACAACACCAGCAGCGACAGCACCTCTAGGCGGCCGAGCAGCATGATGAAGGCAAGCAACCAGGTCTGGAAATCCGACAGCACTGCGTAGTTGGTGGACGGGCCCACTTGATTAAGACCTGGGCCGGCGTTGTTGATGCAGGCAATGACACCGGTGAAGGCGGACATGAAATCGAGCCCGGACAGGACCAGCACGAAGGTCGCAGTGACGATGCTCATGAAGTACAGGAAGATGAAGCCGAGCACGGCGATGATGATGTTGCCGGGCAGGGCAGCCCCGCCGACCTTCACCGGATTGACCATGCTGGGGTGCAGGAGTCGCGACAGTTCGCGCCGGGCCTGCTTGGCGAGCGCCAGTGTGCGCACCATCTTGATGCCGCCGCCGGTGGAGCCGGAACTGACCGTGACGCAGGACAGGAACAGCATGAACAGGGGCGCGAAGATGGGCCACTGGTTGAAGTCCTGGCTGGCGAAACCGCAGTCGGTGGCCATGGAGACCAGGTTGAAGCTGGCATGGCGCAGGGCAGCAAGGAAGTCGGGGTAGGTGCCCATCCACCACAGGTAGGTGCTGACCAGCAGACAGGACAGGATCACGACCAGGACGGTCGCCTTGGCCTCGGCGTCCAGCCAGAAGGCCTTCAGGCTGCGGCCGTGCAAGGCGGCGAAATGGGTGGCGAAATTGAGCGCCGCGATCACCATGAAGACCATCAGGATGAACTCGATAACCGGGTCGTTGAAGGAGCCGACGCTGGAATCCCGGGTCGAGAAGCCGCCCAGGCTCAAAGCTGCAAAGGCATGGCAGATGGCGTCCAGCCAGGACATGCCGGCCATTTTCAGGGCACCGATACAGGCCACCGTGTAGCCCAGGTAGATCAGCCAGAGGGCCTTGGCGGTATCGCGGATGCGAGCGGTCAGCTTGGCGTTCTTCATTGGCCCCGGCACCTCGGCCTTGTACAGCTGCATGCCGCCCACGCCCAGCATCGGCAGCACGGCGATGGCCAGGACGATGATGCCCATGCCGCCCAGCCAGTTCAGCTCGTGGCGCCACAGGTTGACCGATTCCGGCGCCGTATCCAGGCCGGTCATCACCGTGGCGCCGGTGGTGGTCAGGCCGGAGATGGTCTCGAAGAAGGCATCGGTGAACGACATGCCCTGATAGACCATCAGGAGCGGCAGGGTGGCGATGGCGGCCATCAGGGTCCAGGTCGCCGCCACCAGGACGAAGCCGTCGCGCGCCCTCAGTTCACGGTAATGGCGCCGGGTGAACATGAACAGCAGGATGCCCAGGGCGGCGGTGAGCAGCATGGCGTCGACGAAATTGAGCACCAGGCCGTCGCCATAGACGAGGGAGCCGACGATGGGGATCAGGTAGGTCAGGCTGAAGAAGGCCATCAGCCGACCCAACACGTTGAGGACCGGAAACAGGCTGATCATGGTGGCAGGGATGGCCAAGTGTTCGAATCGCGCCGGAATATAGCCGGTAGGCCGTAAAAATTTCATAAAGATCGCCCTCCCTGGGCAGCGGCCCCGTTTACGTTTTCTTAATGTCCCTGCCGTAAGTCTTAGCCACATCTTTACCGTTGGGTATCTAAAGTTCGAGGCATCCACCCTACTCGCAAAGGAGATGTCATGGACCTGGTATTCCTGGCGCTCGGCCTAGGCTTCTTCGCCCTCTCGGCCGTGCTCGTCGTCGCATTCGAAAAACTCAGGGGACAAAAATGAGCTTCCTGTACCTCATCGCACTCATCGCCACGGTGGCCGTGTTCGCCTACCTGGTGGCCGTCCTGTTCTACCCGGAGTCCTTCTCATGACTGGCAACGGCTTTCTGCAACTGGGCCTCTACCTGGTCGCCCTGATCGGGCTGGCCTGGCCCCTGGGCCTGTACATGGCCCGCATCTACAAGGACGAAATCCCCGGCTTCATGCGCTGGCTGAAACCGGTGGAAAACCTTGTCTACCGTCTCACCGGCGTCAAGCCGGGCGACGACATGCCCTGGACCCGCTACGCCTTCGCCCTGCTGGCCTTCAACCTGATGGGCTTCCTGGCGGTCTACGCGCTGCAACGTCTCCAGGTCTGGCTGCCGCTCAACCCCGAGGGCCTCGGCGCGGTGACGCCCGACTCCGCGTTCAACACGGCGGTCAGCTTCGCCACCAACACCAACTGGCAGGGCTACGGCGGCGAAACC
>JBAZLW010000345.1:0-2967 GCA_041650095.1 Hydrogenophilaceae bacterium
GGGCGACTGATCTTCGCCGATCGGCTCAGCCCGCTCCTGGCCGTCGCCGGCCTTTGGCTGACCTTTCCCCTGGCGGTGAGCATCCACCAGGGCGTCACCCACTCGATACTGCTCAGCGCCATCCTGGCCGCCACGCTCTATGCCTTCCTGCGCCTGGAGCGCCAACCGGCTCCGGCCGGCTACCTTGTCCTCGGCCTGCTGCTCGGCCTGGGCCTGATCTCGAAGTTCAGCTTCGCCGTCTTCGCCGCCGCCCTGGCCCTGGCGGCGCTCAGCATGCCGCGCTACCGGAAGGTGGTCCTGAACCCGCTGACGCTCGCGGGCCTGCTGGTGACCGTGCTGGTCGTACTGCCGCCCGGTTTGTGGATCTGGCAACGCCATCAGGAGGTCGGCCATGCCATGGCCGGCCTCGGCAGCCTGTCGCACGTCGTGGCCGAGCGACTCGGCGGCCTGGCCAGCGCGGTGCTGCAATTTCCCGCCCCGCTCTGGCTGGTCCTGCTGGCCGTGTATCCGCGCGCCTTCGGACGCATCGCCGGCCCGCGCATCGGCGACGCCGGGGTATTGCTGGGCAGGATCATGCTGTTCGGCCTGGCCCTGCTTGCCCTGCTGGTCGTGCTGGGCCAATTCGAAGTCAAGCCGCGCTGGCTGCATCCGGTCCTGCTGGTCTTTCCGCTCTATTTCTTCACCCGGGTGGCGGCCGCCTATCCGGGGCAACCGGCCAGACGCGGCTATCTCTACAGCCTGGCCGTGCTGCCCGTGCTGGTGATCGGATTCTGGACGGCCCAGACCTACCTCGGCCCCGGCCTGGGCAAGCCCACCCGCTTCCATGTGCCTTATGACCGCCTGGCGGCCAGCCTGCATAGCGCGGTCGGCAACCCGGCCACCCTCGTCGCCGGCGACCCCTACCTGGCCGGCAACCTGCGCCTGGGATTCACCTCGGCGCGGGTGATCAACGCCGACTACCCGATCTACCGGCCCGGCCCCAGACAGCCGGGCGCCTGCCTGCTGGTGTGGGACAAGGCCGGCCGGGCAGCCGGCGTCCCGGACAATATCGCCGCCCAACTGAGCGGGGACTGGAACCGCCGGGGCCGGCCCGCGCCGGCCACCTTGAGCGTGCCTTATCCCGGCAACGCCAAGTTCAGCCTGAGGGTCAGCTATGCCCTGGTCGACGGGCCTAGCTGCCCGTGACGGCGCACGCTCAGAGCAGGAATACCGTCGCCAGCCCGAGGAAGATGAAGAAGCCCATGGAATCGGTGATGAAGGTGGTCAGCACCGCCGAGCCGAAGGCGGGATCGCGGCCGAAGCGGTCGATGAGGGCGGGCGCGAAATAGCCGGCCAGGGCGGCCACCACCAGGTTGAGCATCATTGCCGACGCCATCACGCCGCCCAGGGCCACGGCCGAAACGCCGCCCAGCGGGGCATCCCGGTACAGCAGATAGGCCACCACGCCCATGATGCTGCCCCACACCGCCCCGTTCAGGGCGGCGATGCCGAGTTCCTTGGCCAGCAGGCGCCGGGCGTTGTCCTTGTTGATCAGGCCGAGCGCAAAACCGCGCACCACCAGGGTCGAGGTCTGGTTGCCGGAGTTGCCGCCCATGCCGGCGACGATGGGCATCAGAGCGGCCAGTGCAGCCAACTGGCTGATGCTGCCCTCGAAGGCGCCGACCACGCGCGAGGCGACCAGCGCAGTGCACAGATTGATACCCAGCCACATCCAGCGGTTGCGCGCGGCCTTCCAGACGGTGGTGAACAGATCCTCGTCCTCGCGCAGACCGGCCGCCTGGAGCATGTCGGATTCGGCTTCCTCTCGGATGTAGTCGAGCACCACGTCCACGGACAACCTGCCCACCAGACGGTCGTTGGCATCGACCACCGGCGCGGTCACCAGGTCGTAGCGTTCGAACGCCTGGGCGGCGTCGGAGGCCTCGTCGGAGGGACGAAAGGTCACCGGTTCATCCGACATCACGGCGGCAACGTGGGCATCGGGGTCATGTACCAGCATCCGCTTCAGCGGCAGGGTGCCGATCAGGATCTGATCCCGCTCGACCACGAACAGCTTGTCGGTATGTTCAGGCAGATCGCCCAGCCGGCGCAGGTAGCGCAACGCCGTTTCCAGGGTCACATCGGCGCGGATGGTGACGAAGTCATAGTCCATCAGGGCGCCGACGGAGTCATCATCGTAGGACAACGAGGATTCAACCTGCGCCCGCTTGGCGTGGTCGAGCGACTTCATCAGTTCCTGGACCACGTCCTTGGGCAGGTCGGGCGCCAGGTCGGCGATCTCGTCGGTGTCCAGGCTGGCGGCGGCGGCCACCAGTTCCCGGTTGTTCATCGCATCGATCAGGGTTTCCCGGACCGCGTCGGAGACCTCGATCAGGATCTCGCCGTCCCGCTCTGCCTTGACCAGATCCCAGACCAGCAGCCGGTCTTCCAGCGGCAGGGCCTCGAGGATGTAGGCGACGTCGGCCGGGTGCAGATTGTCCAGCTTCTTGGTCAGTTCGACCAGATTCTGCTTATGTACCAGACTTTCGATCAGTTCATGCTTGGGCATGTCCTGCTTGTGGACGAGCGACTCCACCAGCTTGTGCCGGGAGATGAGGCCCATCACCTGTTCCAGGCTGTCCTCGACGTGTTCCTTGGCCTTGTCCTCGTGCTGGTCGTCCATGTCGCATCCTTTCGGGCAGCGGGGATTTTACCCCTTAGAGCGCCCCAGCCTGCCTACTTGGGCACGCTGACCTGATACATGCGTGCCGCGATGATGCCTTGGCGCCGCAACAGGCCACGCGCGGCACGATGGTTTTCGTAATAGCGCGGGTTGGGAATCATGGCCGCCAGATGCGCGGCCTGGGAAGGCCCCAGTCCCGCGGCGGAGGTCTTGTAATAGCGCCGGGCGGCGGCCTCGGCGCCATAGATGCCGTTGCCCCATTCGATCACGTTGAGATAGACCTCAAGGATGCGGCGTTTCGGCCA
>JBAZLW010000346.1:0-2956 GCA_041650095.1 Hydrogenophilaceae bacterium
CATAACCAGGAGTATTACCAGTCGCTCTGGCAAACCATTCAGAGTGGGCGAACGTGGAGCGCGGAGACCGTAGAACGGCGCAAGGATGGTCAGTTGTATACCGTGCAGCAGACCATCACGCCGATCCCCGATGCCGATGGCAAACCCAGCCATTTCGTCTCCATCATGGAAGACATCAGCCCGCAGAAGGCGGCGGAAGAAAAGATCCATCACATGGCGCACCACGACGCCCTGACCGGCTTGCCCAATCGCATCCTGTTCCATGACCGACTCTGCCAAGCCACGGCCATGGCCAGGCGCGGCGAGCATCAGGTCGCCCTGCTGTTCATCGACCTCGACAAGTTCAAGTCGGTCAACGACAACCTGGGCCACCATGTCGGCGATCTGTTGCTCCAGGGGGTGGCCCGGCGATTGCGGGAATGCGTGCGCGAAACGGACACCGTGGCCCGCCTGGCCGGCGACGAGTTCACCATCATCCTGCCGCAGGTGCATATTCCCGCCGACGCCGAAGCCGTGGCCGCCAAGATCATTGCCAGGCTGGGCGAGCCCTTCCTGCTCGAAGACCATACGGTTGAAAGCGCCGCCAGCATCGGTATTGCCCTGGCACCGATGCATGCCAGCGACGATGAAACACTGGTCAAGCTGGCCGATCAGGCGATGTATGTGGCAAAAACCTCTGGGCGCGGCAGCTACCACTGCCACTCATAGTGCAGAACCGGAACGGAAGCGAAGTTCCACTCCAATGCCCGACATGGCGGCTCACCCAGTAGCCGGGCACGCGGTGGAAAACCCTTCAGCACCGGCATCGGTGGCAGGCACGACCGGGCGGATGAAGCCCGGCAATCCGCCTGCCGTTATGGATTCTTGCCGCGAATTCCCTCTATCAAATCGATCAGCGCCTGCAACCTGAACGGCTTGGTCAGGTACGTGCGGCAACCGGCATTGAGCGCCAGGTCGATATTCGCCTGCATGGCATCCGCGCTCAACGCCACCACGGGGATATCCCGGGTCGCCTCGAGCTTCTTCAACATGCGGGTGGCCGTGATCCCGTCGATGCCCGGCAGCTTGATATCCATGAGTATCAGGTCGGGCAGTTCTTCCTCGGCCAGGGTCAGCCCCGCCTCAGCCGTGTCGGCGAGGATGATCTCGATCCCGGTCCGGCTTTCCAGGGCCATCTTGATCAGCCGGGCGTTAACGGGGTGATCTTCAATGTAGAGCAGCTTGAATCCCGGCCCGGGCTGCCCGGCCGGCCGGCTCGTTGCCATGGGCGCCGGCCCCGATTCAGGCGCGGCCTCGGCCAGGGGCAGCTCGAACCAGAAGGTGCTGCCTTCTCCCGGCGCGCTTTCCACACCCACTGCCCCGTGCATCGCTTCGACCAGCTGCCTGGAGATATGCAGCCCGATCCCCACGCCCGAGATCGTGCCGTGCCGCTGGTCGATGCGCTCGAAGGGCATGAACAGGAGCGACTGTTTGTCGCGGGGAATGCCCGGGCCGGTATCGCGCACCTCGATGCGCAGCCGGCCTTCCTCCATCAGCCTGGCGCCGAGCGTGACCCGGCCGTGCTCCCGGTTGTATTTCACGGCATTGCTGAGCAGGTTGATCAGCACCTGCCGGACGCGCAGGTCGTCGCCCAGGACAGCCAGTGAAGCGTCACTGATCCGGTTTTCGATCGTGACCCCTTTCCTGTCTGCCATGGCCGCGGCAACCTGGCTCGCGCAGCTGGCCGCAAGATCGGCAATGCCGAGGGGCTGTAGATTGAGTTCGAGCCTGCCGATCTCGATCCGGGACAGGTCGAGTATCTCGTCGATCAGGCCCAGCAACTGGTGTCCCGCGGCAAGGATATGACCGATGAACTCCTGCTGCGCCGGGTGAGCCGGACTGCAGTCACGTTCCAGCAATTCGCCGAAGCCCAGGATGGCATTCAGCGGCGTGCGCAGCTCGTGGCTCATGCTGGAAAGAAAGACCGATTTGGCCTGGTTGGCATGCTCGGCGGCCGCCTTGGCGATGGTCAGGTCGGCGGTGCGGCTTGCCACCTCCTGTTCCAGCTTTTCCTGGTGGTCGAGCAGGGCCTGTTCAGCCTGCTTGCGGCAGATGAGCCCGGCCAGGATGTCGGCCACGGAGCGGACAAACTGCTCCTTGAAAGCATCGCGCTGGAAACCGATCGGCAGATACAGCACCAGGACGCCCAGTACCTTCCGGTCCGAGACCAGGGGCAGGCTGTAATGGCCGTGGTCCGCCATGCCCGTGTAGCTGATTTCATGACGCGCGACGACGCGATCCACATACTGCATCTCGCCGGTCGCCGCGGCCTGGCCGCAGATGCAGCGGCCCAAGGGCAGGCGGGCGCAGAGTGTCCGTATCTCGGCCGGCAGGTCGTGGCAGACCGTCAACTCCAGGTGCTCGCCGTCCTCCGCCATCAGGAATATGCCGCCCTTGGGCAGGATGGTCAGCCAGGAGACCGCCAGCAGCCGGTCCAGGCAGTGCTGGAGCGTATCCCTCAGGGGCTGCTTGGCCAGGCTGGCCTCCAGCAGTTCACGCAGGACGTACTGCTGTTCCCGGTCCTGCTCCAGCGTGGCTTGGGCGGCCTTGCGTTCGGTGATGTCCTCCCCCGAAGTGAGCAGGCCGACGATCCGGCCTTGCTCATCGGTGAGCGTGTTGTTGTGCCAGGCGATCAGGCGCTCGCTGCCGTCCCGGCACAGGACCGGGTTCTCGTGGTACTCGACCGCCCCGACCTCGCCGGCCATGATCTTGCGGAACACCGGCATCACGTCGTCCGAGACGATGCGCGGCGGCAGGCAGGTGGTGAACATGCTGCGCCCCAGCAGTTCTTCCGCCGTATAGCCCAGCAGACGGCAGCCGGCCGGGTTGACCATGGTGATGCGGCCTTCCCGGTCGAGCGCGATCATCAGGGCCTGCGTGGTATCGAGATAACGCTGGTTGAGGTCGCGTTCCTGCC
>JBAZLW010000347.1:0-2927 GCA_041650095.1 Hydrogenophilaceae bacterium
CCGTTGATTAGTCGGGCTGCCCAGCGGCCCTTACCGTCTCGGTCAGGGCCGCCTGCGCGGCGGCCAGGCGGGCGATAGGCACCCGCGGTCCGGAACAGGAGACATAGGTCAGGCCAATCCGGTGGCAGAACCGGATCGATTTCGGGTGGCCGCCATGTTCGCCACAGATGCCGATCTTCATCTCTGGCCGGGCCTGGCGGCCCCAGTCGATGGCCAGTTCCATCAGGCGGCCGACACCTTTCTCATCCAGCACCTCGAACGGATTGTCCTGCAGGATATGACTCTGGTTGTACATCGGCAGGAACTTGTTCTCGGCGTCCTCGCGCGAGAACGAGAAGGCCGCCTGGGTCAGGTCGTTGGTGCCGAAGGAGAAAAACTCCGCCTCCTCGGCCAAGTTCTCGGCCCGCATGCAGGCACGCACCACTTCCAGCATGGAACCGAACCGGAACGACAGCGTCACACCATGCGTGCGCTCGACGTCGGTGTGGATTTCCTCCACCCATGATTTCACCCGTTTCAACTCCTGCGCAGTGCAGACCTGGGGCACCATGATCTCCGGATGCACCTCGACCCCGGCCGTATGGCATTCAGCCGCCGCCTCCAGGATGGCACGGATCTGCATGGAGTAGATCTCGGGATAGGTCAGCCCCAGCCGAACGCCACGATGGCCCAGCATCGGGTTGACCTCGAACAGCGCGCGCACCTTCTTCAGCATGGCCTCCTTCTTCTGGATGGCCTCGTCGACCAGGGCCGGGTCGGCCGGCAGGTGCACCTGGGGATGACTATCGCGGGTGCGATACATGAAATCGACCGCATCGGACAACACCTGCATGCCCAGCAAGGTCTCACGCAGATGGTGCAGGCGATCCAGTTCCTCGACCAATTGGTTGTCGGAAGGCAGGAATTCATGGATGGGCGGATCGAGCAGCCGGATGGTGACCGGGCGCGGCGACATGACCTTGAAGATGCCGACGAAGTCCTCGCGCTGGATCGGCAGCAGCTTGTTGAGCGCGACCTGTCGGTCGGCCGTGGTCTCGGCGACGATCATCTCGACCACGATGGGCAGGCGTTCGATGGCGTTGAACATCCGTTCGGTGCGGCACAGGCCGATGCCCATGGCACCGTACTTGAGCGCCCGGGAGGCGTCGTGGGGCGTGTCGGCATTGGCCATTACCTTGAGCCGGGCGGTTTCGTCGGCCCAGGACAGCAGCGTTCCCAATTCATCCGAGAACTCGGCCTCGATCATCGCTACCTCGCCGATATAGACGTGGCCGGTGGTGCCGTCGATGGTGATCACCGCGCCCTCGCCGAAGACCTGGTCGCCGACCACGGCCTGGCGGGTATGCACGTCGACGTGAATACCCTCGGCGCCGGCGACGCAGGGCTTGCCCATGCCGCGCGCGACGACGGCTGCGTGCGAGGTCTTGCCGCCGCGGCTGGTCAGGATGCCCTGGGAGGCGAAGAAGCCGTGGATGTCCTCCGGCTTGGTCTCCTCGCGCACCAGGATCACCCGCTCCCCGGCCCGGCCCAGCTTCTCGGCCCGGTCGGCGTCGAACACGGCAATGCCCGAGGCCGCGCCCGGGGAGGCGGGCAGACCCCTGGCCACCGGCCTGGCCTTGGCCTTGGGATCGAGGCGCGGGAACAGCAGTTGTTCCAGCATCTCGGGCTGGATGCGCATCAGGCCCCGGCGTTTGTCGATCAGGCCTTCCTGGACCATCTCGACCGAGGTGCGCACCAGCGCGGCGGCGTTCATCTTGCCGTTGCGGGTCTGCAGGCAATAGAGCACGCCCTTCTCGATGGTGTATTCGTAGTCCTGCACTTCCTGGTAGTGTTCTTCAAGGCGGTTGCGCAGTTCGACCAGCTGCCGGTACAGGTCCGGCATCTCGCGTTCCATCTCGGCCACCGGCTTGGGCGTACGGATGCCGGCCACGACGTCCTCGCCCTGGGCGTTGACCAGGTATTCACCGAACATGACGTTCTCGCCGGTGCCCGGGTCGCGGGTGAAGCCGACGCCGGTGGCGGAGTCGTCGCCCATGTTGCCGAACACCATGGCAACCACGTTGACCGCGGTGCCGTTGGCCATCTCCGGGGAGATCTTGAATTCGCGCCGATAGTCGACCGCGCGCTTGCCCAGCCAGGAGTTGAACACCGCCTTGATGGCGATGGTGAGTTGTTCATAGGGATCGGCCGGGAAAGGCTTGCCGGTGACCCGCTCGATCACCTTCAGGAACCGCTCGGCGATAT
The DNA here is from genome assembly GCA_041650095.1 of Hydrogenophilaceae bacterium. Lineage (GTDB taxonomy): Bacteria > Pseudomonadota > Gammaproteobacteria > Burkholderiales > Thiobacillaceae > Parasulfuritortus. The sequence continues at coordinate 2,245 of JBAZLW010000347.1, forward strand.
CGGCCAAGTGCGCGGCCGAGAGGCCGACGTCGTGCTTGACCCCGGCATCGGCCTTGACCGCCTCGAACTCGGCATCGAACTCCTCGTCCGGGACACCCAGGGCGACCTTGCCGAACAGCTGGATGAAGCGCCGGTAGGCGTCGTAGCCGAAGCGTTCGTTGCCGGTCTGGCGGATCAGTCCCTGCAGGGTGTCCTGATTCAGGCCCAGGTTGAGTATGGTATCCATCATGCCCGGCATCGACATGGCCGAGCCGGATCGCACCGAGACCAGGAGCGGGTTGTCCCGGCTGCCGAAGGTCTTGCCGGCCATTTCCTCGACCGCGGCCATGTGCAGACGCACCTGTTCCAGAACGCCATCGGGCAGGCTGCGTTCAGGATCGGCCAGGCAGGCCAGGCAGGCCTCGGTGGTGATCACGAAGCCGGGCGGCACGTTGAGCCCGATCTGAGTCATCTCGCACAGATTGGCGCCTTTGCCGCCAAGCAGTTTCTTGTCCTTGCCGTTACCTTCCGCAAAGGCATATACCCACTTCTGGCTCATCGTGCCCCTCCTTGGTTATTGGTCTCCGAAATTGGCCCACCAGAGCAGGCCCATCACCGTCTTGCCCTCGTTGATGCGGCCGTCCTTCACCATCTGCAGGGCTTCTGCAAATGGCGCCCGCAGTATTTCCAGGAATTCGTCATGG
>JBAZLW010000348.1:0-2921 GCA_041650095.1 Hydrogenophilaceae bacterium
CAGCCCGCTTGCCCCGCCCGATATCGCGCCGCTCCTGCAGGATGCCGCCCGACAGACCGTCGCCGATCGCCGGACGCGCCTGGTCGGCCCCTATCGTGACCAGGACGGTCGTTTGCGGCTGGATTTCCTGGCCCTGCTGGCACCGGCCGGCGTCCCGCCCGCGCTGGTGGTACTCGAGACCGACCCCACCGGCTGGCTGTACCGCACCCTGCAAGCCTGGCCCACGCCCAGCGCCAGCAGCGAGACGCTGATATTCCGTCGCGACGGCGACCAGGTTCTGTTCCTGAATGAACTGCGTTTCCGTCCAGGCTCGGCGGCGGAGACACGCCAGCCCCTGGCAACCAACGACTTGCTGGCCGCCCAGGTGCTGCGCGGCGAGACCGAGCCGGGCCGCCCTATCGAGGGTGAGGACTATCGTCGCGTCGCCGTACTGGGCGTGGCCCAGGCCATCCCAGGCACCGATTGGTTCCTGATCGCCAAGGTGGACCGGGCGGAACTCTATGGCGACGCCAGCCGGCAAGCGATCTGGATCGGCCTATCCGGGATGCTGGCCCTGTTCACGGCCGCCGCCGTCCTATATCTGGTTCGCCAGCGCCAGCAATTCGCCATCGCCGAAGACCTCAGGCAATCCCAGGAGGCGCGCCTGCGCTCGCTGCAACTGCTTACCGCGATCACCGACAGCTCGGATGACGCCATCTTCGCCAAGGACCTGGAAGGCCGCTACATCCTGTTCAATCAGGCCGCCAGCCGCTTCGTCGGCAAGCCGGCCGAGGCGGTGCTGGGGCTCGACGACCACGCCCTGTTCCCAGCCGACCAGGCCGAGATGCTGATGGCGACCGGCCGCCGGGTCGTCGCCGAGGACCGGCTCAACAGCCAGGAAGAGACGCTCAGCACGCCGAACGGGGAGCGCGTGTTCCTCAGCACCAAGGGCCCCCTGCGCGATGCCGACGGCCAGGTCATCGGCATCTTCGGCATCTCGCGCGACATCACCGAGCGCAACCAGGCCGAAACGGCCCTGCGCGACAGCGAAGGCCGCTTCCGCGCCCTGGTCGAACAATCCCTGGCCGGCATCTACATCATCCAGGACGACCGCTTTGCCTACGTCAACCCGGGCTTCGCCGCGATCTTCGGCTACGACTCGCCGGCGGCGCTGATCGACCGGGTGGCGGTCACCGACCTGGTCAGCCCGGACGACCGCGCACTGGTGGCGGAAAACGTCCGCCGCCGCATGGCCGGCGAAACCAGCGACCTCCACTACACCTTCACCGGCCTGCGCCGCGACGGCAGCACCATCGTGGTCGAGGTGCACGGCCGCGCGTTCTCCTACCGGGGCCGCCCGGCCGTGATCGGCCTGATCCTGGACATCACCGCGCGCAAGGCCGCCGAGGACAGCCTGCGCGCGAGTGAACTGCGCTTCCACGACATCGTCCAGGCCTCCGCCGACTGGGTCTGGGAAGTCGACCCGGAGGGGCGCTACACCTATGTCTCGGATAGCGTGCAGGCCATCCTGGGCTACACCCCGGCGGAGATCCTCGGCAAGACGCCGTTCGACCTCATGCCACCGGAGGAAGCCGCCCGGGTGGGCCGCCTGTTCGCCGACATCGCCGCACGGCGGACGCCTTTCCGCGACCTCGACAACCTCAACCGGCACAAGGACGGCAGCCTGCACCATGTCCAGACCAGCGGCATGCCGATCCTGGGCACGGACGGCGCCTTGCTGGGCTATCGCGGCCTCGACCGCGACGTCACCGAATCCAAGCGGGCCGAGCGGATGCTGCACCAGCGCAACGAGGAACTGGAGCGCTTCAACCGCGCCACGGTGGGGCGCGAACTGGACATGATCGAGTTGAAGAAACACATCAACGAACTGTCCATCCGGCTCGGGCTGGAGCCGCCCTATCCGCTCAGCTTCGTCGATGCGCCGGAGCCGGACGACCAGGGGCAGACGCCATGACGCGGACACTGCCGCTGCGAACCTACCTGACCCGGCTGATCTGGCTGTGCATGCTGCCCCTGGTGCTGCTGGCGGCCTACCTGGCCGGCAACCACGTCCTCACCCAGCAGGCCGAACGCGACGCGACGGCCGGCAACCTGGCGCAGAATTTCGCCGCCGCGATTGACCAAAACCTCAACGCCCGCATCGATGCCCTGGGCATGCTGGCCATGTCGCCGCTGATCGACGACCCCGGACGCTGGCGGGACCTCTATCAGGAAGCCATCGGCTTCCAGCGCAACTTCGACAGCCATGTCGTTTTCGCCGACCGCGACATGCACATGCTGTTCAACACCCGTGTACCCTTCGGTACCGCATTGCCTGACCTGCCGCGACCGGAAGGCCACGCCGCCGCGCCGGCGGCACTCGCGACCGGGAAAGCGGCGGTCGGTGACATCTTCATCGGCCCGATCGCCAAAGAGCCGTTGGTGGCCGTTGCCGTGCCCGTCCAGCGCCAGGGCAGAACCGCCTTCCTGCTGATTGCCGTGTTCGAAGGCCGGCAGTTCCAGCAACGCCTCGACGAGGTGGCGCTGCCATCCGGCTGGTCGCTCAGCCTGCTCGATGGCCGGGGCGAGGTCATCGCCCGGCAGGCGTCGACCGGTTTCAGGCCGACTGTTGATGGCGCCGGCCGCTTCGTCGTCGGATCGAGGCGGTCGCCCTGGTCGGTGGTGCTGGAAATCCCGCACCACGTCTACCGGGCACCCCTGATCCTGGCGGCCACCGCCATGGTGCTGGCGATCCTGGTCGCCAGCCTGATCGGCTTTTTCGGCGGCAGGCGGGCCAGCCACCGGCTCGCCAATGCCGTGGCGGCGCTGACGTCGCAACCCGCATCCGGGGCCGCCCTGCCGGACATCCGCGAAATCGCCGAGATCAAGTTACTGCTCGGCCAGGAAGCGGCCAGACGTGCGGCCGCCGAGTCCGCCCGGCA
>JBAZLW010000349.1:0-2906 GCA_041650095.1 Hydrogenophilaceae bacterium
CCGCCCCCCGGCTCCAGGCCGAACCGGTCAGGTCATTGGGCCGGCGCGGCCATGGGCGCCATCATCTGCGGCATGCCGCCCATCATCGGGCCCATCATGTTCATGGGCTGCATCATCGGACCCATCATGGTCATGGGGTTCATCATCTGGCCCATCATCGGCGTCATGCCACCCATCATCGGCCCCATCATGTTCATGGGCTGGGTCATGGAACCCATCATCGGCACCATGGACCCCATCATCGGTGCCATGCCGCCCATCATCGGGTTCATCATGGTCATGGGATTCATCATCTGGCCCATCATCGGCGTCATGCCGCCCATCATCGGGCCCATCATGGTCATGGGCTGCATCATCGGCGCCATCATGGCCATGGGGTTCATCTGTTCCATGCCGGTTTCGGCTTGGACGCTGGTGGCGGCCAGAATGGCAGCGGCCAGGAATAATTTGCGTGCGTACATGTTGAGTCTCCTCGATGATTGTTTGCTGAATGCAGCGGGTACAGGCTCACCTACGTTACGGTTGCCGCCCGGCCAGTCTACAGGTTATGTGGAGATTAACCCGCAAGAAATTTTCCACCGCCTGGCGCGGTCTGAAGGCCAACCTGAATGAGGGTCGAGAACGTGATACTCCCTACCGGCGTCGCGCCCGAGGCCCGCCTGCTGCTGGTCGGCCGCGCCCTGCGCGCCTTCACCGACGGCTATGTCGCGGTGCTGCTGCCGGCCTACCTGCTGGCGTTGGGCTTCGGCACCTGGGAAGTGGGCCTGCTCAGCACGGCCACCCTGCTCGGCTCGGCGCTGGCCACGCTGGCCGTCGGGGCCTGGGGCCACCGCTGCCATCACCGCAGTCTATTGCTCGGCGCGGCCCTGCTGATGGCGGCCACCGGGCTGGCCTTCGCCAACCTGTCCTCGTTCTGGCCGCTGCTGCTGGTCGCCTTCGTCGGCACCATGAATCCCAGTTCCGGCGACGTCAGCGTCTTCCTGCCGCTGGAGCACGCCCGCCTGGCCGAGGCCGCCCAGGGCAATGCCCGCACCGCCCTGTTCGCCCGCTACAGCCTGACCGGCGCCCTGTTCGCGGCGTTCGGTGCCCTGGCCGCCGCCGTACCGGACTGGCTGGCCGGGCTGGGCATCGAGCGCCTGGCCGCACTGCGCGGCATGTTCGCGGTCTACGGCGGGGTGGGCCTGGCGGTCTGGCTGCTCTATCGCCGCATCCCCGAGCCCCCGCCGCACGAACGGCCGGCCCCGCCGGCGCCCCTGGGTGCGTCGCGCGGCATCGTGGTCAGGCTGGCGGCGCTGTTCTCGCTCGACGCCTTCGCCGGCGGCCTGGTGGTGAATTCGCTGTTGGCGCTGTGGCTGTTCCAGCGCTTCGACCTGTCGCTCGCCGCGGCCGGCCATTTCTTCTTCTGGGCCGGCCTGCTCACCGCCTTCTCGCAACTGGCGGCGCCCGTGCTGGCGAAACGGATCGGCCTCATCAACACCATGGTGTTCAGCCATATCCCGGCCAATGTCTGCCTGATCATGGCCGCCCTGGCGCCCAGTCTGGCGGTCGCGCTGGGCCTGCTGCTGGTGCGCGCCCTGCTGTCCCAGATGGACGTGCCGACCCGCTCGGCCTTCGTGATGGCGGTGGTGACGCCGCCGGAGCGGGCCGCGGCGGCCAGCTTCACCGCCGTGCCGCGCAGCCTGGCGGCGGCGCTCAGTCCCTCGCTCGGCGGCGCCCTGTTCGCCGCCGGCTGGCTGGCCGCACCGCTGGTGGCCTGCGGGGTGCTGAAGATCGCCTACGACCTGGCGATCTGGCGGGCGTTCAGACGCATCAATCCCGGGCAGGACTGATCAGTGTCCGGCCGGCTTCGAGGCCCGCGCGTTGGCCTCGAAGCCGCCCTTGGCCTTCCAGCCTTCGAAGCCGTCCTGCAATACCTTGACGTTGTCCCAGCCCAATAGGCGCAGCGCGAACACCGCCTGGGCCGACAGGCTGCCGGAGTTGCAGTAGACCACCACCATCCGGTCCTGGGGGATCTCGTGGCGGCGGGCCACGGCCTGGCGCCATTCGATGTTGAGCGCGCCGGGGATGTGGTCCTTGGCGAATTGGTCGGCATCGCGGGCGTCGATCACGGTGACCTTCCGCCAGTCCTCGGCCGGGATCTGTTCCGGCCAGATCAGGCTGCTGCCGTATTCGTTGAAGTCCAGGTATTCCTCGATGGCCTTCACCACGGCGGGGTCCTCGGCGGCGGGGGCGGCGATGGGCAGGAGCAGGATGGTGGCCAGGGCCAGTGTGACTAGTTTCATGTCGGTTCTCTCTCGTTAATCCAGGGCCGGGTTCAGCCTGGGCAAGGTTTCTTCTGCCAGCAAAAAGACCAGCAGGCCGGAGGCGAACATCGCCCCGGCGACCAGCCAGAAGGTGGCCTCCAGCGCCCCGGTCAGGGCGGCGGTGAGGCCGACCAGGCCGGCGCCGACGGCATAGCCAAAGTCGCGCCAGAAGCGGTAGATGCCGATGGCCGAGCCGCGCCAGTCTGGGTGGGCGATGTCGGCCACGGCGGCGGACAGGTTGGGGTAGAGCAGGGCCATGCCGAGGCCGGACAGCGCGGCGCTGCCGACCAGCCAGGCGGCCGAGTCGACCAGCGGCATCAGGGCGATGCCGGCGCCGCACAGCCACATGCCCCAGACGATGGGCCGCATCCGGCCGACGCGGTCGGACAGCCGGCCGGTGAAGAACTGCGAGACGCCCCAGACGATGCCGTAGGCGCCGACGATCCAGCCGACCTGCGGCAGCGGCAGGCCGCGCTGGTAGAGCCAGACCGGGGCGATCACCCACATCCAGGCGTCGACGAACTTCTCCACCAGGCCGGCCTGGCACAGGGCGGCCAGGCGGCGGTCGCGCCAGGACATCAGGGTGAACATCTCCCGGGTACT
>JBAZLW010000350.1:0-2893 GCA_041650095.1 Hydrogenophilaceae bacterium
CCGTATCAGCCATGGATTGCGAAGAGTCAGAATAAATTCAAAGGGAAGGAACAGTAGCCTTTGCGACCTTTTTGGTCAAGGTTGACGGCATTGCCAAGCCGGCCTCTATGGCAGCAGAGCGCCCGGATCGCGGTAAAACATCCGTTTCCAACCATGGGGGGCCTGGCGGACATCCCACGGGCGCGGGATCAGCGTAAGCACGGAGTAGTGCAGGTGGGGGGCCTTGCCGGCGGCGTTGCCGGAGGCGCCTACGCTGCCGACCGGGTCGCCGCTTGCCAGCCAGCGGCCGGGCGGGGCGCGGAGGCGGTCTAGGTGGGCATAGTAATGCAGCCAGCCGCGCGGGGTCAGGATCAACACGACGTTGCCGCCCTGGGCGAATTCGCCGCTGTAGAGGACCAGGCCGGATTGGGCGACGGTGACCTGGGTGCCTCGGCGGGCGAAGATGTCGATGCCTTTGTGGACGCCGGATCGGCCCCAGGGGGCGTACCAGAAGGTGTGCGGGTTCCAGTCGCGGCGGGTGGTGCCGGTGACGGGTTGACTGAAGCGGCCGGGCGGGATGAGGGGCTCGATGGCGGCGAGCAGCACGATCAATGCCGTGACCGATATTGCCGCGTAGCGTGTCTTCGACCGCTTCATCGAGCGGATCCGGCGCGTAGCGGCCGCAGGGGGCGGGCGAACTCCCAGCCAAGTGCCAGGGCGACGATGGCCAGCTCCAGGGCAAAGCTCCAGTGCAGCAGGAAATTGAGCCACCAGGGTGAATGAATGGCCGGGATGGCGGTTAGCGAAAACGGCGTGTCGAGCCAGGGCCATAGCCACCAGATGTCGCCGGCGACGCTGTCAAGCAGCAGATGGCTCCAGACCGCGAGCAGGAACACGCCGACATGCCGACGCCACGCGCCGGCTCGCTGCGACCAGGCCAGCACCGTGATGGAAACGATCAGCCAGACCAGCGGCAGGTGGGTCCAGTAACGATGGTGATGGACCCGGCCGGCATCGACCAAGACGGCGTAGGTCAGGTCGATGTCCGGGAAAACGCCGCCGGCCATGCCGGCCAGAACCAGGCCGGGTGTGACGGTTGCACCGAGGTGCCGGGCCGTCAGGCGGGCAGTGAGGTAGCCGGCGGGCAGGTGGGCGATAAACATGATCGATCACTCCGGGGCCTGGCCGGCATGGACCCAGTCCAGCCGACGGGTGAGGTACATGGTCAGGGCGAGCAGGCCGAAGATCAGCCAAGCGCCCATGAGCAGGGCGTAGTCCTCGGAGGCGAGCAACTGGTAAAGGCCTAAGTAGAGCAGGGCGTAGCCCGAACCGAGGGCGGCGGCGCCTTTCCAGTGGCCGATCAGGGTGCGGCCGTAGGCGGCGATCAGCAGCACGCAGGCGCCGGCGGCGACCGGGTAGGCGATGGCAAAGGCGAGGTGTTCGGACAGGGCGAGCAGGAGCAGGAAGAACAGCACCACGGCGAAGCCGATCAGCAGGTATTGCAGCGGGTGCACCGGCTTGCGCTTGAGCAGTTCGAACAGGAAGAAACCGCCGAGGGTGAGCAGCACGAACAGGAAGCCGTAGCGCACGGCGCGGTCGGTCTGGGTGTAGGCGTCGACCGGGTCGATCAGGGAAACGCCGATCGAGTTGCTTAGCCAGTGGCCCGGCGCCGAGATGTCGCCTCGGTCGCTCAGCACGCGGTCGCCGCCGGTGGCGAAGTCGTTGACCCGCCAGCGGGCGTCGAAGCCGTCGGCGCCGATCTCACGGCTTTCGGGCAGGAAGCGGCCGGCGAAGCTGGGATGAGGCCAAGCGGAGTGCAGCTTGATGTCGTTGCTTTCGGCCACCGGGGCGAGGTCGAGGCGGCCGCTGCCGGCGATTTCCAGTTCCAGTGCGAGGTCCATGGCGTGCGTCAGGGCGGCCGGGGCGAGGGGGATGTGGAAGCCGTTTTCGAAGGGGCCGCCGGGGACGCCGGGCCGGGCGTCGAGGACGCGGCCGTCGCGGGTGGCGACGTGGATGCGTTTGATGCCGCGCGGGTCGCTGACGCCGAACACCAGATAGGCGGCCGAAATGGTCTGGCCGGGACCGGCCTGGATGCCGGGCAGCGTGGCGCCCATCTTCAGGCTGGCGAGATAGACGCGCGCCTTGTAGATGCCCCGATAACGTTCCGAGACGGCTAGGTCGCCCTGGCCTTCGATCAGGCTCGGACGGACGGCGCGGGAGCAGTCGCCGATGACTTTGCGCTGGCGGGTGACGCCGTCCTTGTCGGTCTCGCTGACGGTGGCCGGTTCGCTGCATTTCAGCCAGATCAGCGGGCCGACCAGTTGTTGCTCGCGGGCGTACTGGTCGGCGATGGCACCGGCCGCGCCGTTGCGGGCGGCCTCGCGTTCCTGGACCTTCCATTCGACCTGCTTGACGGCAAAGATCAGGATCAGCGCCAGCAGGGCCAGCGCGAAGAGTTTGGTGTTGAGCAGTTTGCCCATGATGTGCTCCGGTGATGATGAAGGCCGGAGCATGGCAAGCCCGTGTGTACACGTTATGTGGGTTGTGTGTGGATTGCAGGAGCGAGCTGGAACTCGCCCCTACAGCTACGCGGCGGTTTGATCGGGTTCGGTGGACTATGCCACCGGCAGGCTCAAACAGGCCTCGGCACCGCCTTCTGGATGGTTGCCGAGTTCGATGGCGCCCCGGTGCAGGCGGGCGACTTCCTGCACAAGGTTGAGACCGAGGCCGCTGCTGCGTTCGCCGGTCTCGGGCCGGGGCGCGGAGTAGAAGCGTTCGAACAGGCGCGGCAGAGCGTAGTCGGGGATGCCGGGGCCGTGGTCGCGTAGGCACAGGCGGGCCGAGTCGCCGGTCTGTTCCAGCGTCACCGTCAGGGTGCCGCCGCGCGGGCTGAAGTCGACGGCGTTGTCGATCA
>JBAZLW010000351.1:0-2887 GCA_041650095.1 Hydrogenophilaceae bacterium
GCTCATCATCGAAATAGCCCAGACCGAAGAACATTTCCCATAGGGTCTCGGTGATGGTGGTCTTGATGGTCTCGACCGCTTCGCCCTGCGCCATGGCGTAGTACACGGCGGCACCATGCATGAAGAAGGGCGGCATGCCGTTGTCGCGCATCAACACCGACATCAAGGAACGCGCCACCTTGTCCACCTCGGGCTGGACGATGAAGGTCAGGTCGGTGCCCTTTTCCATCGCCAGGCGGCTGAACATGACATAGTCTTGGAGAAAGGTCGAAAGACGGAAATCGTCGACATCCACGTCGATCACGATCAGGTGCCGAATCCGGTATTCCAGCAACAGTTGCGGCAGGTGCCAGCCGAGTCCGCTGCCCAGCACGATCAGCAGGGGGATGTCCTTGTCGCCGAAGTTCGGGTAGCGGTATAGGCCGGAGTTGTCCGGGTAGTGCCGGGCAAAATGGCGCCGGGCACGGTTCGGATATTCTGCGTCGAGATTGGAATAGTGATAGCGCTGCATGTCGCCATGGCTGGGCTTCTCGACCACGGCGCGCAACTGGTGGAAAGCCAGCATCTGCGGGCGTTGATCAAGGTCGGCAAACCTGACCAGTTGCGCCTCGGTCTCCAGGATGTCCAGCGTGACCGGCTTGCTGGTGCCGTCGGCATAGCGGATGGTCAAGTCGCCCTGGTCGGAGATATCCACCGTCGCGCTCGGGCTTTCCTTGGTCAACAGCTTGTGCAGGACCGGCATGTTCTTTTCGAAGAACGCCAGATTGGCATCGGCCGTTGCGCGCAGCCGGGCGAGGTAGGCCTGTTGCAGTGGGGTCATCGAATTTTCCATTTCGTTCAGGCCAGCAGTTCCCAGCTCAGCGGCGTGCCTCGTTTTACCGCCTGGCCGATCCGTTTGCCCAGAATGCGTTCGTAATACTTCGGCGCCAAGCCATAGCCCGGCCGGATGATGCGCACGTTTTCGCGGCTGAGGATGGCGCCGGCCTCCAGATCCTCGGAGATGTAGATCGAACGCCGGAATACCAGCGATTTCTTTTCTTTCTCGGTCGGACCGTAAGCGACCTTGCCCAGGGATAGCCAGGCCCGCTCGGACTCGAGCACCAGGGCACGCATTTCTTCCGGTTCCAGGGAAAAGGTCGAGTCGACACCGCCATCCGCACGCCGCAGGGTGAAGTGCTTTTCGATGACGCTGGCGCCCAGGGCGACGGCCGCCACCGCCGTACCCAGGCCCATGGTGTGGTCGGACAGGCCCACCTCGCAGCCGAACAGTTCGCGCAGGTGCGGGATGGTGAGTATGTTGGTGTTCTCGGGCGTGGCCGGATAGGTGCTGGTGCACTTGAGCAGGATCAGGTCCTGGCAGCCCGCCGCCCTCGCCTCGCGCACCGTCTCGTCGAGTTCGCCGACCGAGGCCATGCCGGTCGAGATGATCATCGGCTTGCCGGTGGCCGCCACCTTGCGGATCAGCGGCAGATCGGTGTTCTCGAAGGACGCGATCTTGTAGCAGGGCACGCCGAGTTGTTCGAGAAAATCAACCGCGGTTTCGTCGAAGGGCGTGCTGAACGGGATCAGGCCGAGCGCCCGTGCCCGCTCGAAGATCGGCTGGTGCCATTCCCAGGGGGTGTAGGCCTCCTGATACAGCTTGTAGAGAGAAGTGCCGGCCCACAGGCTGTTGGGGTCGGAGATGTGAAACTCGCCCTCGTCCAGGTCCAGGGTCATGGTGTCGGCGGTATAGGTCTGGATCTTCAGGCCATGGGCGCCGGCCTTGGCCGCCGCCTCGACGATGTCCAGGGCACGTTCCAGCGACTGGTTGTGGTTGCCGGACATTTCGGCAATGACGAACGGAGGCTGGCCGCGGCCGATGCGGCGGTGGGCGAGTTGAAACTCAGCGCTGGTCATGCAGTTCCTTTCTCAATACCGAGCGGTAGGGCATAAAACCGGTGGCCCGGAACACCGCCAGCGAAACGGCATTGCCGGCGGCGATCTCGGCCTCGCAGGTCTGCACCTCGGGGCGCATCTCCCGCAGCCAGCCCTCGCCTGCCAGCAGCAGGCGCTTGCCCCAGCCCTGTCCGGCCAGGCCGGGCACCAGGTAAACCGACACCGCGGCCAGCCCGGCCTTGATATCGTAGCGCAACACGCCAACCGGCCGGTCGTCCTGTTCTGCCACCAGGAGTTCCCGGTTCGGATCGGCCAGCACGGCGGCGAACCAACGTTCATGGCTGGCCCGGTCGATCTCGGTCGGATCGAAGGCGTGACGGCGGCTGTCGGGGTGGTTGCGCCAGGCGTAGATCGAGGCGCTGTCGGCCGGCCCTGCCCGGCGCAGTTGGAGTGCGGTCGCCAGCAGATGACTCGCCACCCGGGCGGCGCCCTGGCCGTCCACCAGCGCCTGCGCCTGCCCGGCCAGATGCACCAACAGGGCCGGCTGCCGCAGCACCTCATCGATCAGCACTGCCAGCCGCTCCGCCGTTACCTCCCGGGCCGGCCCGAGGTATAGCTGGGCGCCGGCGCGGGCCAACGCCTCGGACTGGGCGACCTGGTTATCCGCCACGGCCCAGACCACGGCCGGGAGGCCGAGGCAGCAGCGTTCCCAGGAAGAGGTGCCGCCCGCGCCGACGAACAGGTCGGCCGCCGCCATCCGGGCGGCCATGTCCTCAACCTGGCAATACAGGGTCGTGCCGGTCTGGTCGCGGCAGGCCGCTTCGATCGCCGCCCGGTGCGGATTGGCCTGGCCGATGACGACATCGACCGCCAGGTCGGCACGGTCGAGCCTACCGATGGCAACAAGGGCCTTGAGGGTCTCGCCGGTCGCATCGGCGCCGCCGCAGAACACCAGCAGGCGGGATGCCCGGCCATCGCGGGCCGACTGGGCTTGCCGGGCGGCCGCGAATTG
>JBAZLW010000352.1:0-2879 GCA_041650095.1 Hydrogenophilaceae bacterium
CGGCGGTCGGCCTGACCCTGGTCGAGGCGGCCATCCCGCTGCCCTTGCCGGGGATCAAGCCGGGCCTGGCCAACATCGTCACCCTGGTGGTGCTGTACCAGTTCGGCTGGCGCGCGGCGGTCTGGGTGTCGCTCCTGCGCATCGTCGCCGGCGGTCTCGCCCTGGGCACCTTCCTCACCCCCACCTTCATGATGAGCCTGTCCGGCGGTCTCGCCAGCCTGCTGGTCCTCGGCCTGCTGGTCCGCCTGCCCCGGCGCCTGTTCGGCCCGGTCGGCCTGTCGGTGCTGGCGGCGTTCGCCCATATCGGCGCCCAGTTGGGCGTGGTCAGCGTCTGGCTGATGCCGGGCGTCAATCTGGTACCCTTGCTGGCCCTGTTCCTCGCCGCCGCCTGGTTGTCCGGGCTGGTCAACGGCCTAGTGGTGGCCGGTCTGCTGGAGAAAGCGAAATGAAGAGAGTCACCCTGGCCTGGACCGGCGCCTCCGGCATGCATTACGGTCTGCGCCTGCTCGAAAGCCTGCTCATGGCCGGTTGCCGGGTCGATCTGCTGGTCTCCCAGGCTGCCCGCATCGTCGCGAGGCAGGAACTCGACCTGACCCTGCCCAGTGACACGAAGGAATTGGCCGCCATGCTGACGGCGCACTACCCCGGCGACCTGCGCGTCTACGGCGAGAAGGAATGGTTCGCCCCGGCCGCCTCCGGTTCCAACCCGGCCGACGCCATGGTTGTCTGCCCCTGCACCATGGGCAGCCTGGCCGCCATCGCCCACGGCCTGGCCGACAACCTGATCGAGCGCGCGGCCGACGTGATGCTGAAGGAGCGGCGGCCGCTGATCCTGGTGCCCCGGGAGACGCCGTTCTCGCTCATCCACCTGCGCAACATGACCCAGCTGGCCGAGGCCGGGGCCACCATCCTGCCGGCCAACCCGGGTTTCTATTACCGGCCGGAGACGGTGGCCCAGGTGGTCGATTTCGTGGTCGCCCGGGTGCTCGACCAGTTAGGCGTCGCCAACGACCTGCTGCCGCGCTGGGGCGGCGACGTATAATCGACGCCATAGACGTTTTGGAGGCCGCCATGCTGCCCATCCCCGATTCAATGATCATCAATTTCGACAAGGCCCTGCGCACGATATTCGCCAGCGCCGCCACGCGCCGACCCTATCCTGACGCCGGTCTCGACGAGGCTGAGCTGTCCGAGGCGGAAAAGCGCCATGCCGCCGGCCTGATGCGGGTCAACCACAGCGGTGAGGTGTGCGCCCAGGCCCTCTACCAGGGCCAGGCCCTGACCGCGCGCAACCCCGAGGCGGCCCAGGCCCTGGTCGAGGCGAGCGACGAGGAGACCGAGCACCTGGCCTGGTGCGAGAAGCGCCTGAATGAGCTGGGCAGCCGCAAGAGCTTCCTGAATCCGGTCCTCTATGCCGGCTCGTTCGGCCTCGGCGTCCTGGCCGGCGCCCTGGGCGACAAATGGAACCTCGGCTTCCTGGCCGAGACCGAGCGTCAGGTCGAGGGCCATCTCGACAGCCACCTGGCCTCGCTGCCCGAGCAGGACGCCAGGAGCCGCGCCATCGTCGAGCAGATGAAGGCCGACGAGATCAGGCACGCCGAGACCGCCCTGGCCCATGGTGGTGCCGATCTGCCCATGCCGGTGAAGATGGCGATGAAGCTGTCGTCCAAGGTGATGACCCGGACGGCGTATTACCTGTGAGCTTTGCCGATAACCTGAACCTGCTGCCCGAGACCGGGCACTTGGCCGTTATCGAACTGACCGGGCCGGATGGCGAGGCCGCCGTGATCGAGAATGTCCCCGGCAGCCAGGGCTCGGTAAGGGTCTATGCCTGGCTGTTCGCCAAATACGGCGACCTCGGCCGCATGGCTGCCGCGGAAGGGCTCGAACTCTATGCCGAACACGTGGCCGATGCCCGCGCCCACCCCGGCAAGCACCCCAACATCGACCGCCTGCTGGCCATCGTCGTCGATGGCCGGCCCTGGTACGGCTCGATGACCTGAACCCTCGCCCGTGAACGGGTGGGGGTTCAGGCCGCCTCGACGATCTCGAAGTCGTGCGTCACCGCGGCCGTCTTGGCCAGGATGATGGTGGCCGAGCAGTACTTGTCCGCCGACAGCTTGATCGCCCGCTCGACGACCTCCGGCTTGAGGTTGCGGCCGGTGACGACGAAGTGGAAGTGGATTTTGGTGAACACCTTGGGATGGTCGTCGGCGCGCTCCGCAGTCAGCTCGACCTGGCAGTCGGTGACGTCCTGGCGGCTCTTCTGCAGGATCATCACCACGTCGATCGAGGTGCAGCCGCCGGCGCCCATCAGCACCATCTCCATCGGCCGCGGCCCCAGGTTGCGGCCGCCGATATCCGGGGCGCCGTCCATGACGATGGCGTGGCCGCTGTCGGCCTCGGCCATGAAGGCCATGCCCTCGATCCATTTCACGCGTGCTTTCATGTCGTATTCTCCTGTCGATTAGCCGGCGGATTATCCTTATATTGCAGACGGAGGCCAATCCGGTTTGACACGACCGAGCGATATCCCATAAAATCCGCGCCTTTCTGCAAGACCCCGCCCAAGAAATGTCTTGGGTCCATATTCAGGACAGAATCATGAAAACGTTTTCCGCTAAGTCGCATGAAGTCCAGCGCGGCTGGTTCGTGGTGGATGCCACCGACAAGGTGCTCGGTCGTATGGCCGCTGAGATCGCTCATCGGCTGCGCGGCAAGCACAAGGCCATCTTCACCCCTCACTGCGACACCGGCGACTACATCGTCGTGGTCAATGCCGAGAAGATGCGCGTGACCGGCAACAAGGCCCTCGACAAGATTTATTACCGTCACTCCGGTTATCCCGGCGGTATCTACGAGACCAACTACGGCGACAT
>JBAZLW010000353.1:0-2862 GCA_041650095.1 Hydrogenophilaceae bacterium
CTCTCCGGCTCCACCGACACGCCCTGGGCCACCCGCGCGGTCTCGGTCGGCAGGGCGAAGTCGTAGCCGCCGCGGGTGGCCGGGGTGTTGCCCAGGGTCAAGGTGACGCTGCGGTTGCGGGTCAGGGTCTGCGGGTTGAATTCGAAGGCCAGGACCAGGGGCGGCAGGGAGTTGGCGTATTCGACCAGGAAGCCTTTGATCGGGGAGAGCATGGTCAGGCAACTCCTTGCGTGATGGCGGCGTGGATGGACTGCGCGATGTGCTCGGCGATGGCGCGGTCGGAGCGGCGCGCGTCCACCTTCAGCGGACCGACGCCGATCCGGTCGATGCGGCCGGCCGGCAGCTCGCGCCGGGCCAGGGCCTCGCCGACCAGGCGGCCGATGCGCGCCGCGCGGGCCTCGAAGCCGGCCGGCAGGTTGAGGTTGATGCGGCCGATCTCAGTCGTCATCGAGCAACTCCCGGGGCAGGTGGGCGGCCAGCGAGCCGAGATCCTGGGCGGCGACCTCGCGGCCCTCCTTGGCCAGCTCGCGCCAGATGGCGTGGGCGATGTGGGGCAGGCCGATGGCACTGCCCGAGCCGGCCGCCAGGTAGGCGGCGTGCAGGGCGGCGTTGCGGATGCCGCCACCGGTGAGCGCCACCGTGTTGCCCAGGAAGACCGGGTCGACCTCGGGCGCGACCGGCGCCCGCGGCGGCAGCAGGCGGCGCCACAGTTCGGCCCGGCTGAGGGCGTCCGGGCGGGGGAACTCGACCACCATCTGGAAGCGCCGGGTGAAGGCGGAATCGAGCTGCTTGCGCAGGTTGGTGGTCAGGATGCAGGGGCCGTCGTGGGCCTCGATGCGGGTGAGCAGGTGGCTGACCTCCATGTTGGCGTAGCGGTCGCGCGCCTCCTTGACCTCGCCGCGCTTGGAGAACAGCGCGTCGGCCTCGTCGAACTGCAGGACCATGGCCTGGCCATGGGCGGCGTCGAACAGGCGGTTGAGGTTCTCCTCGGTCTCGCCGACATACTTGCTGACCAGGCGGCCGAGATCGACCCGGTACAGGCGCCAGCCCAGGGCATGGGCGATGACGCTGGCGGCGAAGGTCTTGCCGGTGCCGGACGGGCCGGCGAACAGGGCCACCGGGCCGCCGACCTTCTGGCCGCCCCAGGCCTCGACCACGGTGTCGCGCTGCTCGATCCAGAGCAGGAATTCGCGCAGCATGGCCAGGCGTCCGGGCGGCAGGACCAGGTCGTCCCAGCTCGCCACGAGGTCGATGGCGATGGCGCCGGGCGGCGGCGGGATGTCGAGCGGGCGGCCGGTCAGGCGGGCGACCAGCCAGGGCTCCGGGGTGATCGGCCGGTATGGGTCGTCCTGCTCGACCTTGAGCAGGCGATGCCGGCGCAGGGCCGAGCCGGGCGCCAGGGCGCGGCGCAGCTGCTCGGCCTGGCCGGGATCGAGCGCCAGCAGTTCCTGGATCAGCGAGCGGGTCGCCCAGGGCTGGGCGTTGCCGGCCTGCAGATTCTGGAAGGCCCAGCCCAGGCGCGGCTCCAGTTCCGGGCCGAGGGCGCAGGCCAGGATGTCGTATTCGATGTGACTCAGCCCGAATCCGAGCAGGTTCTCCCAGGCGCCCGCCGGCTCCCGCAGGGTCTCCACCTGGGCCTGCATCTCGCGCAGGCGGGCCAGTTCCGCCTCGCCCACCGCCTCGCCCCGGCGGTTGCGCGCCAGGCACCAGGCGAGGAAATCCAGGCGTTGCCATTCGGCGTCGAACAGGGCGACCAGGGGGACGTTGGGCAGGGGCGCGTTCATCGGTTACCCGGTATACAGGCTGATCAGGAGCGGGTTGGAACGCACCGTGACGATTGCGCCGTCGCCCGGGCGGGCGTAGTCGCGCTCGGCGTGCAGGAGCATCTGGCCGACGTGGTCGGCGAAGGGCAGGGCAAGGGCGATGGTGGCCGCGCTCGCGGCCTGCTCGGGGGCGAGGGTGGTGGCGGCGACGATCGCGTCGGTGGTTGGTACCGATTGCCAGCCGTGCGCGGCGTCCCAGGTCTGCCAGTGCAGCCGGACCGTTGCGCCGACCTTGCCGGCCAGCCAGACGCGCGGCACGAAGGCGGCCAGTGCCGGGCTGGCCAGGGCGAAGCTGAGACTGAAAGCGCAGGCATTCTGATACACGAAGGCGATCGCCGGGGCCCAGTCCGGCCGAGTAGTGTCGGGGGTCATCACCGGCACCTCGGGCAGGCGATCGGCGACGTCGGCATCCAGGCTTTCCAAGGTAGGCTGGACCAGCAGGCCGAAGCCGCCGGCCAGGGGCGCCGGCACCGCCGGCTCGGCCGGGACCACCGGCGCCAGCGATACCTCGTAGAGCACCGAGGGCCGGTAGATGGTGTCGCCCTGGGTCGACCAGAGCTGGTTCAACTGGTCCAGGCCGAGCGGCTGGAAGATGACCTGGATGTGGTAGTCGACCCCGTCGATGTTGAGCTTGAACACCGGCTTCTCGTGGAAGATGCGCATCACCTCGCCGACCAGCTTGAGGTCGTTCTCGCCGGCGCCGATGGTGTCCTCGCTGGCGGCGAACGGGGTGACCAGGCAGAAGGCGCGCAGCCAGCCGGTCTCGCCCGGCAGGGTGTCCGGGAACAGGCCGGCCGGCTCGAAACGGTAGAAGAACAGGTTGAGGTAGTGGTCGCTGTCGCCGGCCCCGCTCGATGCGGTCTCGGCCGGCGTCGCCAGGACCACGCTGACCTTGCTGCGGTCGGGCGCGTTGATCTCGCCGTCCAGGTAGGCGCGGATGCCTTTGCAGACTTGCGACAGGGGCGAGAGGGCGAGGGCCATGTCAGAGCCGTTTCAGGTAGTTGCGGCTCAGGTAGCCGCGTTCGCTGCGGGCGAGCGG
>JBAZLW010000354.1:0-2857 GCA_041650095.1 Hydrogenophilaceae bacterium
CGGTGGCGCGCGGCGCCAGTCGGTCCCAGACGCCCAGGCGTTCCAGGATCAGCCGGGTGCCCTGCGACAGCGCCAGGGCGCGCGGGTCGCGCGCGGCGAACTCGGTCCTGGCCTCCAGCACGGCGATGGCCAGGCCGCTGTCCTTGAGGGCAATGGCCAACGCGGCCCCTACGGGTCCACCGCCGACAATCGCAATATCAAAGGTTTCTTTCATGTCCATGTCATCACATCCGTTGCACGAGCAGTGTCGGCGGCCGGCGGCGACCCGCGGCCGGTCGCACCGCCCCGCCTCTGCTGGCAATGTCGTAATTCTCAGCCACGCATGACCTCCTCGATCGCGGCCACCGTCTTCGGCGCGGCCGCACTGAGCACCTCGCAGCCGGACTCGGTGACCAGGACATCGTCCTCGATCCGGATGCCGATGTTTTCCAGCCGCCTGGGCACGCCCTTGTCGGGCCGGATGTACAGGCCGGGTTCGACGGTCAGGGTCATGCCGGGCTGGAGTTGGCGCCACGCGCCGTCGATCTTGTAGTTGCCGACGTCGTGCACGTCGAGGCCGAGCCAGTGGCCGGTGCGGTGCATGTAGAAACGCCGGAAGGCGCCCGATTCGATGAGGCCGTCGACGCGCCCCTTGAGCAGCTTGAGGTCCTTCATGCCCTGCACCAGCACCCGCACGGCGGCGTCGTGCGCCGCGTTCCAGTGCTTGCCCGGCCCCACCTCGGCGATGGCGGCCATCTGGGCGGCCAGGACGATCTCGTAGACCTCCCGCTGCGGCCCGTCGAAGCGGCCGTTGACCGGAAAGGTGCGGGTGATGTCGCCGGCGTAGCCGCCATATTCCGCGCCGGCGTCGATCAGGAGCAGGTCGCCGTCCCGGAGCGGCCGGTTGTTGAACACGTAATGCAGCACGCAGGCGTTGCCGCCGCCGGCGACGATGGAGGAATAGGCCGGCGCCTCGGCGCCGTGGCGGCGGAATTCATGCAGCAGTTCCGCTTCGATCTCGTGTTCGAACATGCCCGGCCGGCAGATGGCCATGGCGCGGCGGTGGGCCCCGGCGCTGATCCCGGCGGCGCGGCGCATCCGGCCCAGTTCCTGGTCATCCTTGAACAGGCGCATCTCGTCCAGGATGCCGCCGGCCTCGACCAGCACCTCCGGCGCACTGACGCCCGAACGCGCCTTGGCCCGCACCGCATTGAGCCAGGCCATGACCCGGGCATCCCAGGCCGGCTCGGCGCCGATGCGATAATGCAGGGCCGGCTGATCCGCCAGCAACTCGGGCAGGCGCCGGTCCAGCTGGCCGATCGGCCAAGCGGCATCGAAGCCGAACGCCGCCCGGGCGTCCTTCGGCCCCCAGCGGAAACCGTCCCAGATCTCCATTTCGAGGTTCTTTTCCCGACAGAACAGG
The DNA here is from genome assembly GCA_041650095.1 of Hydrogenophilaceae bacterium. Taxonomy (GTDB): domain Bacteria; phylum Pseudomonadota; class Gammaproteobacteria; order Burkholderiales; family Thiobacillaceae; genus Parasulfuritortus. Next base: position 1,403 of record JBAZLW010000354.1, read on the forward strand.
TAGTGCCGGGGGCGCTTGCCGGCCACCAGGACCACCACGGCCTCCGGCTCGGCGAAGCCGGTCAGCCACCAGAAATGGCTGTCGGGCCGGTACGGGTAATGGCTGTCGCGGTTGCGCACGGCCTCGGGCGCGGTGGCGATGACCATGACGCCCTCGGCCATCTCGCGCATGACGCGGCGGCGGCGCTGGCGGTACAACTCGCTATCGGGCGGTGATGCGTTCATTCAGTTCTCGATCCAAGGATTCCAGACGGACGGGCGTGCCGACGTCTTCCCAGCGCCCGGCGAAATATTCGCCGGTCACCTTGCCTGCGTTCATGGCCGCGCTCAATAGCGGCGCCAGCTTGGCCTTGTCGCCAGGGGTGATGCCGGCGAACAGTTCCGGCCGGTAGCAGCCGATGCCGGAAAAGGTCAATTTACTCCCCTCGCCCGCAGGCGGGAGAGGGGTTGGGGGTGAGGGCAGCCGCTCAAGGTGCATCCGGTAGATTTCCTCGAGCACATCCCCAGTCTGCCGTAAAGCCTCATCGTTCCAGAAACGCAGCACCTTGATACCGCTTGATTCAATGTAAGCGTCCCGTGTCTGGTCGTAGCCACGCTTTTCGACGTGCTGGCCACCATCCAGTTCAACAGCAAGCTTCGACGCATCGCAGTAGAAGTCCAGGATATAACGCCCAAACGGATGCTGCCGACGGAATTTAGCTCCTTGCAGCCGGCGATCACGCAAGCACAGCCAAATCAAGTTCTCCGCATCGGTTTGTGATGATCGAAGTTGGCGGGCAAATTCAAGCAGCTCATCCGATAATTTTTCCGGGGGGGCGGGTATGTAATCGTTTCCTGCATTGGTGACCCCCTCACCCCCGGCCCCTCTCCCGCCTGCGGTAGAGGGGAGTAAAACCCGGCCGTCCACCAGGACAAAATCACCCTGCAGGTGCTGTGGCGGATTGTCCACCAGCACCAGATGCGCGACACGATCCGGGTTGACGGCCATGTCGGCCAACACGCTGCGCAGCCGGCCATAATCGTATTCGGCATAGACGTCGCCGTTGCTGACCAGGAAGGGCGCCGCGCCAAGCATGTCGAGCGCCCTGGCGATGCCGCCCGCCGTTTCCAGCGGCGTACCCTCGTCCGACCAGGCGATGCTCACGCCCAGGCGGGCGCCATCGCCCAGATGGGCCTCGATCTGGCGGCCGAGGTGGGCATGGTTGATCACCAAGTCGGTGAAGCCGGCCGCGCGCAGGCGTTCGATCTGCCATTCGATCAGCGGCCGGCCACCCACCTTGAGCAGCGGCTTGGGCGTGTGGTCGGTCAGCGGGCGCATGCGCTCGCCCAGACCGGCCGCCAGGATCATGGCCTTGAACATCGCCATCCTTTCATGCCTGCACAATGCGCATGCGCCCCGCGCTCCGGGGTCGCCGCCCACGGCTTCGCCGCGGTGCCCCGCTCCGCCCTACGCTTG
>JBAZLW010000355.1:0-2841 GCA_041650095.1 Hydrogenophilaceae bacterium
GGGTGGCGAGGATGCCTTCGGCATCGAGGCCGAGGACGGCTGCCGCTGGCGCGCCAAGAGCCAGGTGCCCTGGCTGAGACTCGGCAAGACCAGCGGCAGCGGCGCGGCCAAGGTGGTCGTGACGGCACAGGCCAACCCGGACCCTGCCCCGCGCAGCGGCCAGATCGAGGTCGGCGACCAGGTGCTCAGTGTCCGCCAGGCGGCGGGCGCCTGCTCGATTGCCTTGAGCCCGGCCAGCCATAGCCTTGCCGCGGCAGGCGGCGAGGCCGTCTTCCGCAGCCAGCCCAGCCATGACTCCTGCCTGGCCAACCCGGTCAGCCAGGCACCCTGGCTCCGCATCACCTCCACCATGACCGCCGTTGGCGTCAGCCTGCCGGCCGGACACCAACGCAACATGACCGTGCAGTTCGACGCCGAGGCCAACCCTTCGGCCAGCCAGCGGGTCGGCAAGATCAAGGTCGGCGACGAAGTCTTCACCGTCACCCAGGCGGCCGGCACCTGTTCCATTGCGCTGAGCCCGGCCAGCCAAACCGCGACCGCGGCCGCGACGAGCGGCAGCTTCCGCGTCCAGCCCAGCCATGATTCCTGTCTGGCCGGCCCGGTCAGCCAGGCCGACTGGCTCGACATCGATACCACCATGACCGCGATCGGGGTGAGCCTGCCCGAGGGCCAGCAGCGCAGCATGAACGTGCAGTTCACCGCCCAGGCCAATCCATCGCCCAGCCAGCGGGTCGGCAAGATCAAGGTCGGCGGCGAATACTTCACCGTCACCCAGTCGGCCGGCACCTGTTCGGTCACCATGACCCCGGCCAGCCAGGCCCTGTCGGCGGCTGGAGGCGAAGGCGTCTTCCGCATCCAGCCCGGCCACGACGCCTGCCTGGCCAACCCGGTCAGCGAGGCGGGCTGGATCAACGTCTATTCCACCATGACCGCGATCGGGGCGAGCCTGCCCGAGGGCCACCAGCGCAGCATGACCGTGCAGTTCACCGCCCAGGCCAACAGCGCGACCAGCCCGCGCAGCGGCCGGATCAAGGTCGGCAGCCAGTACTTCACCGTCAGCCAGGCGGCGGCGCCGTGCGCCTTCACCCTGGCCGACAGCGCGCTGGCGCTGGGGATGGACGGCGGCAAGGCCGTGGCGCGCGTCACCGCCAATGCGCCCACCTGCAGCTGGAGCGTGCAGGGCCTGCCGGCCTGGCTCACCATCACCGCCCAGTCCTCCGGCCAGGGCAGCGGCTCGGTCGAGTTCAGCGCCGGGCCGAATACCCAGGTACAGGGCCGCAGCGCCACCTTGCAGGTCGGCGGCAAGCCGGTCACCGTCACCCAGGCCGGCGCCACCGGCTGCCAGTTCCAGGTCAGCCCGGCCAACGCCAACGCGGCCGCCAACGTCTCCGCCAATACCCCGCCGGTCGGCTACGTCGTCTTCAACCTGGTCGCCAACCACCTGGCCTGTACCTGGCAGGCCACCAGCCAGGCCGCCTGGCTCAGCGTGGAGACCCCCAGCGGCAACGGCTCCGGCCAGGTCAGGGCGAGCTACGACACCAACCCTTCGACCGCCGCGCGCACCGGCCAGTTGACCCTCGCCGGACAGGCCGTGACCGTCACCCAGGCCGGCGACCGCTGCCGAGTTGCCGGCACGCTGCTGAACCCGTCCGTGCCGGGCGCCGACACCAGCGACGCCATCCTGCGCGTCGCCGCCAACGGTCCGGCATGCGGCTGGGCGGCCCGATCCAACTATGAAAGCAGGGAATGGCTCGGTTTTCCCGACATCACCGGCCAATACCAGCCGGGCCAGGGCCCCCGCGACGTCCGCTTCCGGGCCGCGCGCAACCTGATGGCCTCGCCCAGGCAGGCGCAACTGGAACTGTTCGACGCCAATTCCAGCCGGATCGGCCAATACACCCTGACCCAGGAGGCCGGGCCCTGCCGGTTCGGCGTCGACATCGGTGTGCAGACCCATGGCTATGAACTTGGCAGCGCCGTGGTGAATCTGGTCGCCAACGGCAGCCAGTGCGCCTGGCAGGCCGGCAGCGACGTGCCCTGGCTGCAGATAGTCGGCCTCAACCAGGGCCAAGGCAGCCATCAGGTGACCTACATGTTCCACAAGAACGAGGGTTCGGCCCAGCGCAGCGGCAACCTGACCATCGGCGGCAACCGCATCCGGATCAACCAGTTGGGTAAACCCTAGACCGCTGTCCGGCTAGAGTGAGCCGGCCATCAGCGCCGGACCTCGCGGTAGCCGGCCGGGATCTCGAACAAGGTGTCCGCCAGGGGCGCGTCCGACTGCGTTTCATAGACGATGCCGGCCTTGGTGGCCATCCGGCGGCCAAGATCGGCCATGGGGCCGCTGCCCTGGTAATCGAGTTGGATGTCGGCCGCGCACAGCATGCCCTTGCCGAGCACCCTGCGCATGACCTCGTTGATGCCCTGGGCCTGGGCATTGATCGGCTTGCCCGGGGTCGCGGCGCCAACGAAGAAGTCGTCCGCCTCGACCGCCTTGATGAAGGGCAGGACTTCCTTGCGTTCGCTGACCTTGCGTTCGAGCCAGACCTGGCCGGCCAGGATCACGGTCACCTGTTCCTGGCCCATTTCGGCGGGCAGGCTGGCCGCCAGGGCGTACTCCAGGCAATTCCAGTCAGCCAGGTCATGCTTGCGTCCGGTCGGCGTGAGTTCCAGGCGCATGTCCTTTTTCATGTCGGCCTTTTCGCTGCCCAGGGCATGGACCTCGACCTGGCGCAGGGAATGGTCGACGAAGGCGACTTCCTTTTTCTTCAGGTCGTACAGATAACTGTAGGAACGGCCCCGGTCAGTCAGATCACGGCGCATCTGGTGCTTCTTCACATA
>JBAZLW010000356.1:0-2812 GCA_041650095.1 Hydrogenophilaceae bacterium
CCAGCCCACCGTGGTGCGCGGCTTCTCGAAGTAGACCCGCATCACGATCACCAGGTCGTGGCGCAGTTCGTCGGCCAGCGGCTTGAGCCGGCGGGCATAGTCGAGCGCGGCGTCCGGGTCATGGATGGAACACGGACCCACCACCACCACCAGGCGGTCGTCGGCGCCGCGCAGGACATCGTGGATCTGGCCGCGGGCGACGAAGGTGGTCTTCAGCGTGGTCTCGCTGGCCTTCAGTTCGCGCATGATCTGCATCGGCGCGAGCAACTCGTCGCTTTGCTCGATCCGGGTGTCGTCGGTGCGGTAGCCCGCCATGGTCAATCTCCTAAAGTCTCTGAGCCAGAACCCCAAAACAAAAAACCGCCAGGGGCCTGGCGGTTTTCGGGGAATTCAGCGTATTTGGTACGCGTCAGCCTCTCCCGACCGCCATGGGCGTGGGATAAAATCGAAAAAAGCCGAAGCGGACGGATGTCATGGCTGGATGCTAACAGAGGCCGAGACGGGGCGACAAGGGAAAAGCCATGCGGCGATAATGCGGCCTCCATAATCGCCACGGTAAACCAACATGCTGAAATCGCTGTTCATCGCCTGCGTCCTGCTGGCCGCCAACCTTGCCCAAGCCGGCAACCCCACCGTCGAGATCCGCACCAACCTGGGTGCCATCACCCTGGAACTGTATCCGGACAAGGCCCCGGAGACCGTGAAGAACTTCCTCGGCTACGTGAAGTCGGGTTTCTACGACGGCACCGTGTTCCACCGCGTCATCGACGGTTTCATGATCCAGGGCGGCGGTTTCGACACCCGGTTCAGCCAGAAGGACACCCGGGCGCCGGTCCGCAACGAGGCCGTCAACGGGCTGAAAAACACGCCCTACACCGTGGCCATGGCCCGTACCGGCGATCCCCATTCCGCCACCGCGCAGTTCTTCATCAATGTGGCCGACAACGCCTTCCTGAACTACCGCAGCCCGGATGTGCAGGGTTATGGCTACGCCGTGTTCGGCAAGGTCGTCAAGGGCAAGGATGTGGTGGCGAAGATTGCCAGCCTGCAAACCGGGCCGGGTGGACCGTTCGACTCCGACGTGCCGCAAACGGCCGTGGTCATGAAGCAGGTGACCGTCGTGGCGGAGCCGAAACGATAGGCTTGTAGCAACTCATCCAGGGGCGTTCTAATCTATAACCAAAGTCATATCAAGGAAGGCAGATGGACGCCCCAGTCACCAACCTATCGGTATCCGGTCTCGATATCGACCTGCGCGAGGCCATCTGCTGCCTGACCGAGGCGCTCAATCTGGTCGGCGTCGACGAGCGCCAACACGGCGAGCGGGTGGCCTGCATGGCCGCCGAAACGGGCCGCACGCTGGGCTGGGGGCCGGAGGCCCTGTCGGACCTGCTGCACGCCGGCTTGCTGCATGACTGCGGCGTCTCCTCCACCCGGGTCCATGCCCGGCTGGTCAACGAGCTGGATTGGGCCGGCTCCGAACGCCACTGCAAGATCGGCGCGGCCTACCTGTGGTCCTTTCGCCCCCTGGCGCATCTGGCGCCGGTCATCCGCTGGCATCACTGCCACTGGAGCGTCTTGTCCGCAGATACGGAGGTCGACGCGAAGACCGCCCTGATGAGCAATATCATCTATCTGGTCGACCGGGCCGACGCCCTGCTGGCGCAATACCGTGCCAGTGGCGATTCGGCGCCCTATGGCCGGATACGCGACAAACTGGGCAGCCTGTCCGGCGGTTTCTTCGCCCCCCGGTTGGTCGATGCCTTCATGGAATGCTCCCGGGGAGAGGCCTTCTGGCTCGCTCTGGAGCCGCTCGACGTGTCCGAATACGTGTTCCATTTCGACAATCCCGGCGCGCCGCGGATCGAAAGCCAGCGCGACCTGCACGATCTGGCGCGCATCTTCGCCCATATCGTCGACGCCAAGAGTCCCTATACCTACGAGCATTCGCGCGGCGTGGCCCGGTTGGCGTCTTATCTGGCCCGGCTGGACGGCCTGCCCGAAACACGGGTGAGCCAGGTCGAGATCGCCGGTCTGCTGCACGATCTGGGCAAGCTCGGCGTGCCCGACGAAATACTGGAATCCAGTGCCCCCCTGGACCATGACGCCAAGGCCATCATGCATAGGCACAGCTACGACACCTTCCGCATCCTGCATCGGATCAGGGGCATGGAAGAGATCGCCGGCTGGGCTGGTTGCCATCACGAAACCCTGATCGGCGACGGTTATCCGTTCCAGTACAACGGCGGTCAGCTTGCGCGCGAAGCACGCATCATCGCCGTGGCCGATGTCTTCCAGGCCCTGGCCCAGGACCGGCCCTATCGCAAGGGCATGCTGGCTCAGGATGTGCTTTCGATACTCGTCAAGATGCGCGATGACGGCAAGCTCGATGGCGAAGTGGTTGCGCTGGTGGCGGGGGACTTGGAGGCCTGTTACGAGGCGGCGATGCCGAAGGAAGGTAACGGCTTGCCGTGGGGTGGGGCTGAGTAGCTGCCCAGTAACTAGCCGTCATTCCCGCGTAGGCGGGAATCCAGCGGTTTTCAATATTGCTTGCCGGCATTGGCCGGGGGTGGCCCGGCGGCCAGTTCCTTTTCTTGCTCGACCAAGAAAAGGAACCAAAAGAAGGTCGCCCCGCATCCGTCGAAACCCCGAGGCTTCCGAACTTGGCCGGGCGGCGAAAGAACTCGCTACGCTCAGACACCTTTCGCCGACTTCCCCCGGCCAAGTCCACAAGCCTCGGCTCCGGCTGAAGGGTGCTTTCCCCCACCCCAGCCCTCCCCCACGAGTGGGGGAGGGAGAAAAGCCCCCCTCT
>JBAZLW010000357.1:0-2758 GCA_041650095.1 Hydrogenophilaceae bacterium
GATCATCCGGGGCGCGGTGGAGGTACTGGAGGACGACGCCGGCCTGAACAGTGGCCAGCGCCTGCGCATCGCCCGCATCGAGCGGGCCAGCCATGACATGGCCGACCTGACCAGCGCGCTGTTGCATCTTGCCCGCGCAGGCAACCTGCCGGATGCCGTACCAGAGCCCTGTTCCATCGCCGAGGTGGTCCGGGAATCGGTCGAAAAGCAGCGCGCACTGAGCGATCTTGCCCAGGTCGAGATCAGGCTTGAACTCGACCGGGACATCACGATCCCGGTGGAAAAGATCCTGGCCACCATAGTGGTCGACAACCTGATCGACAACGCCATCCAGCATGCCGGAACGAGTCGAGTCTGCGTCCGCCTGGCGGACCAGTGCCTGACGGTCAGCGACACCGGCAAGGGCATCGCCGAATCCGAGCTCGACCACATCTTTCAACGTCATTACCGAGGCAGCGCATCCAATGGCTCCGGTATCGGCCTGTCCCTGGTCAAGCGCATCTGCGACCTGCGCGGCTGGCGCATCGCCATCGAGAGCAAGGCGGCAAGCGGCACTACCGCCGTGCTGTTCTTTACCAAGAACTAGCCGCACCTTCACCTGGTTTTAACCCATCGACAACCCGGCTTTAACCTTACTCCCGCTAGGATTATTCCTGGTTGGGAGGCCTTGTTGCTGCGGCCTCACCGCAAAGAATCTCACCGGGGCATCCCGCGGCTCCGGTGTTTTTTCACCACAACGAGGAGACAGCACCCATGAGTGAGCAATTTGATCGGCGGAATTTCCTGAAGATGAGCGGCGCCATGCTGGCCGCCGGCACGGCTGGCTGCGCCACCGGCATCACCGGCTCGGCGGTTGCCGGGTCCGGCAGTTCGGCGGCCGTCGCCACCGGCATGAAGGCCGCCCTGCCGGCCGCCAAGGGTCCGCGTCTGGTGATCGTCGGCGGCGGCACCGCCGGCCTGACCATCGCCAAGTACGCCAAGAAGGAATATCCGAAGTTCGACGTGGTGCTGGTGGAAAAGCGCGACATGTACTCGTCCTGCTTCTCCAGCAACATGTGGTACGCCGGCCTGATCGACCTGGAATTCCTGGCCGACCACAGCTTCCTCGATGCCGCCCGCAACAACGGCTACACCTATTTCAACGCCACCGTGACCGGCCTCGACCGCACCAGCCGCACCCTGGCCACCAGCGAAGGCGACATCGGCTACGACTTCCTGGTCGTCGCCCCCGGCATCTCCTACGACTATGACAAGATCGGCGTCAAGGATGCCGGCGCCCAGGCCATGCTGCGGCAGACCTTCCCGGGCGGCTTCATCTCGCCGACCGAGCACGTCACCATCCGGCGCAAGGTGCAGGAGTTCGAAGGCGGCGTGTTCGTGCAGACCGTACCGTCCGGCAACTACCGCTGCCTGCCCGGCCCCTACGAGCGCGCCTGCATGATCGCCTCGGTGATCAAGAAGAACAAGATCAATGGCAAGGTCCTGGTGCTCGACGCCAACCCCGACATCACCATCAAGGCGGCCGGCTTCCACAGTGCCTTCAATGACCTGTACAAGGGCATCATCGAGTACAAGCCGTCCTCCGCTGTGACCGGCGTCGACGTCGAGAAGAAGATGCTCAAGACCGAGTTCGACTCGGTCAAGTTCGACGACGCGGCGATCTATGCCAACGTGCGCGGCTCCACCCTGATCGAGCAGCTCGGCCTGATGGACCCGAAGAGCGGCCAGAAGGAAGCCGCCATCGACCAGCTGCGCTACAGCATCAAGGGCGACGACCGCGTGTTCGTGGCCGGCGACGCCCGTCCGCACCCCTACTCCAAGAGCGCCAACACCGCCAACACCGAAGGCAAGTTCGTCGCCAAGGTGCTGGCGGCCCGCGCCCAGGGCAAGGAATTCGCCTGGGTCAGCCCGCGCACCATCTGCTACTCGATGGTGAACGCCGACCCGATGGAGGCCATCAGCGTCGATGCCGGCTATGTCCTCAACAAGGAAGGCACCGCCGTCGGCGGCTTCTCGCCGGACACCAAGCTGTTCGAGAACCGCGACAGCGCCAAGGGCAAGGCCACCCTGGAATGGGCCCGCGGCATGTATCGCGACATGTTCGAGGCGTAATAGCGCCGCCTTCTTTGGCCGCCCGCCTCCACGGGCGGCCTTTTTTGCTTTATGGAGAATCAAGTGGATAGACGCAGTTTCGTCAAGGTATGCGCAGGCAGCGCCACACTGGCCATGGCCAACTGGAACAGCCTGGTCCTGGCCGGCGGTTTCGAGGCCTTCCCGGCCGCCAAGCTGACCAACAAGATCGGCATCCCCCTCAAGGCGTCCGAGATCCCGACCGGAGAGGCCCTGGTGTTCGCCTACCCGGTCGCGGGGGTGCCCTGTTTCCTGATCAACCTGGGCGACAAGTCCGGCCAGGCGATGGCCAAGCTGGCCGGCGAGACCGAGCCCTACGACTGGGCCGGCGGCGTCGGGCCGCACGGCCAGTATGTCGCCTTCGTGGCCATCTGCACCCACCAGATGAGCTACCCGCAGCAGGAAGTCAGCTACCTGCGCTACGTCACCGAGGGCAGCGAACTGGCCGGCGGCCCCAAGCGCATCGTCTGCTGCGCCCATGCCAGCGTGTTCGACCCGGCCCAGGGCGCCAGGCCGGTCAGCGGCCCGTCGACCTTTCCCCTGCTGCCTGTCCGCCTATCCTACGACCCGGTCAGCGACGAGCTCGCCGCCGACGGCATCATGGGCATGGAGTTCATCCGGCGTTTCA
>JBAZLW010000358.1:0-2732 GCA_041650095.1 Hydrogenophilaceae bacterium
CCTGGAGGGGGGCGGCGTGGTCTGGTTCGCCATGCGCTCCGGGCGCAGACTGCCCCTGCTGGCGGGCATCCTGCTGCAAGGCTTGTCCGGCCTGCTGCTGCTCGACCTCTGGCTGCAAGGACCGGATGGCCTGCCCTTCCGCGACAGCCTGTTCCCGGCCAGCCTGCTCCTGGTCGCCGCCGGCGCACTGAGCAGCTATGCCACCCGTGCACAGGCGCGTTACCACCGGCCGTTCCTGGCCTGGACCCTGGCCTGGTGGTTCGCCATCTTCGATCAGGAACTGGGCCGCAGCCTGAGCGAGGCGCAGACCTGGGTGGTCCTGCTGGCGCTGGCCGCCGCCACCTCGGCCGCACTGGAAGGGCTGGGCCGCCGCTTCGGCCTGGCCGACCTGCGCGCCGCATCCCTGCTTCTGCTCCCCGCCCTCGGCATGGCGCTGGTCAGCAACTATGTCGAGACCGGCCATCCCCTGGCCAACGGGCTCTGGCTGGTCCTCGGTCCGGCCCTCGCCGTGCATATCCTGGGCCTGTACCGGCAGGAACGCGACGGCCTGGACTGGTACGTCGCCGAGCGCCACGTACTCGCCCTCTGGCTGACCGGCTGGGCCGCGGCCTGGGAGGCCTGCTGGCTGGCGACGCAAATCCCTGCCCTGGGTTCGTCGATACCCGAGGCCGCGCGCGCACTGGTGCTCGCCGCCACCCTGCTGGCCATCAGCCGGGCCGGGCCGGCCTGGCCATTCGGAGCGCACCGGGAGGTCTATCTCAAGGCCGGACTCGGCCTGATCGCGCTGCTGGCCTGGCTGTGGCTGTTCTCCGCCCCGATCGGGCTGACCGGCACCTGGGCGCTGCCCTATGTGCCGCTGCTGAACCCGCTCGAGGCTGCGGCCCTGCTGCTGCTCCGGGCGCTCTATCGGCACTGGGACAAAGCCGGCCGGTTCTGGCTGGCCAGGGGTTACCCGGCCCTGTTCGGCCTGGCCCTGCTGTTCTGGCTCAGCCAGATTCTGGCGCGCAGCGTCCACCACTGGGGCGGCGTGCCCTTCCTGGCCCATGACCTCTGGCAATCGGCCTTGCTGCAGGCCCTGCTGTCGCTCGGCTGGACCGCCTTCGGCCTGGTGGTCATGGTCGCCGCCTCACGCCGGCAGGTCCGGCTGGCCTGGTTCGCCGGCCTCGGCCTGTTGCTGCTGGTCTGCGTCAAGCTGGTCGGCGTCGACCTCGCCAATGTGAGCGGCATGCTGCGGGTGCTGTCGCTGATCGGCGTCGGCCTGCTGGTCCTCGGTGCCGGCTACCTGGCTCCGGTGCCGCCCAGGCAGGCGGCACCGGCCGGCAGTACCGGCTAGCCCGCGCAAATGGCCCGGTCGACGGCCTGGTAGACCTCGCCCGTGCCACTGTCCTGGATGAAGGCGGCGACGCCCAGGTTGGCGCGTTTCCAGCCGGCATCGAGATCAAATACCTGTCGGATGGGCAGCGAACCGGAGCCTGGCAGGCGGATCGGGCCGAGCAGCCGGCGCACCACGAAATCGTGCCTGAGCAGGCGGCCGGCGTTCTCGCCCGCCTCGATGCGAGAACTCAGGTTGTTCTCGTACAGGGCGAGGAACAGGCGGGCGCCGTCCTTGCGGGTATGCAGACCGGCCTCACCACCGACGGCCAGCCGGCCAGCCTCGATCGGGCCCAGTTCCAGGCGGATCTCGGCGGCAGCAGGCTCGTTCCGGGTTTCCGGCAGGCCGGACCGCCAGGACGACCAATCCCGGCCATCGAGCATGAACTGCGGGGTGTAGACGGTACGCGCCCCGCTCACGCCGGCCAGCCAGCGCTGACGCGCGGCGTATTCCACCCGGGCGTAGCGATCGACCCAGCCGAGCCGGTCCCAGTAATCGACGTGGAAGGCCAGCGGCACCAGCCGTTTCGGTCCGCCGCCCTGACCGCGCAGCCCGGATAGCCAGCGCTCGGCCGGCGGGCAACTGCTGCAGCCTTCCGAGGTGTAGAGCTCGAGCAAGGCATTGCGCAGCGGCCCGCTGCCAGCACTGCATCCGGTCGTGCTGACCTCCGCCCGGGCCGGCCCGGCCAGCATGAGCAGTAAGGCGAGGGACAGGAGGGATCGGTTGGTCATTGCGCGGCTCCTAGGTGAGGTGCAGGGCCTGTGCCAGGTAATCGAAGAACAGGCAATACAGGGCGATGGGCAGCGGCAGGCCGAGCAGGGTGCCAAGCAGGTAGGCGCGCAGGCGGACGCCGGACAGGGCGAGGGCGTAATTCAGCGCCGGCAGGGTCTGGAACAGCAAGCGCAGGAGCAGGATGCTGCCGATCGGGTGGCGGTCCAGGCGCGCGAGCAGGGTGCGGGCGACCCGGTTGTCGAGCTGGCGCAGGGCGTCGCCGCCGAGCAGGCGGACCAGCAGGAAGCTGATCACGCAGGAAACGCTGGCGGCGACGTAGGTCGCCAGGCCGCCCCAGGTCCGCCCCAGCGCCAGCACCGCGGCGGCCAGGAACAGCCAGCCCGGGATCTGGATCAGATTGCCCAGGGCAAAGGCCAGGATGAAGACCACGAGACCGCCGACCCGGTTGTCCAGGATGGTCTGGTGCAGGAACTCGATGCTGAAATGGTCGCGCAGACCGGTCGCCTCGAAGACCGCCAGCATGAGGCCCAGGAACAGCAGTACCGCGAGCAGGCGCAGATAGGGGCTGTTCATGCCGGCGCCATGCCCTGGCTTGCCGCACCGGGCCCATCGCACTTGCCTGCTGCCG
>JBAZLW010000359.1:0-2723 GCA_041650095.1 Hydrogenophilaceae bacterium
GAGCACCTGAAGAAGCGCATCGAGACCTACTTCGACCCGCTGCCGTTCTACTACGAGCCGCTGGAGGCGACCCTCTCGGACAAGCACAAGTACCCGCTCAACGCGGTGACCCAGCGGCCCATGGCCATGTACCACTCCTGGGATTCCCAGAACGCCTGGCTGCGCCAGATCCACACCTACAACTACCTGTACGTGAACCCCAAGACCGCCTCGGCCCAGGGCATCGCCGACGACGACTGGATCTGGGTCGAGTCGCAATGGGGCAAGGTGCGCTGCATGGCGCGGCTCAGCGAGGCGGTGGAGCCGGGCACGGTGTGGACCTGGAACGCCATCGGCAAGGCGGCCGGGGCCTGGAACCTGGACCCCAAGGCGAACGAGGCCAAGCAGGGTTTCCTGCTCAACCACGTCATCTCCGAGGAGCTGCCGCCCAACGAGGCCGGCGAGCACGTCTCCAACTCCGACCCGGTGACCGGCCAGGCCGCCTGGTACGACGTCCGCGTACGCATCTACAAGGCCGACCCCAACGAGGCCCCGGAGACCTTTCCGCAATTCCAGCCGGTGCCGCCGGCCCCGGGCACGCCGCCCAGGCGGCAGTGGCAGAACTACTTCGCCGGCAAGTTCACGCGAGGTGGCAAATGACCCAGCTGGCTCTGGTCATCGACCTCAACGTCTGCGTCGGCTGCCACGCCTGCGTGACCTCCTGCAAGCAGTGGAACACCTCCGGCCAGGCCGGCCCGCTGTTCGACGACAATCCCTACCAGGCCAACCCGACCGGCACCTTCTTCAACCGGGTGCAGACCTATGAGGTGGGCGAGTTCCCCTGCACCGAGACCGTCCATTTCCCGAAGTCCTGCCTGCACTGCGAGGAGCCGCCCTGCGTGCCGGTGTGCCCGACCGGCGCCTCGTTCAAGCGCAAGGAAGACGGCATCGTCCTGGTCGACTACGACAAGTGCATCGGCTGCAAGTACTGCTCCTGGGCCTGCCCCTACGGCGCCCGCGAGCTGGACGAGCACCAGAAGGTGATGAAGAAGTGCACCCTGTGCGTCGACCGCATCTACGACCAGTCGATCCCGGAAGACCGCCGCAAGCCGGCCTGCGTGATCTCCTGCCCGACCTCGGCGCGCCTGTACGGCGACATCCACGACCCCAATTCTGTGGTGTCGAAGGCGATCATGGCCAGCGGCGGTTACCAGTTGATGCCAGAGTGGGGCACCAAGCCGGCCAATCACTACCTGCCGCGCCGCCGCACCAAGATGACCATCCGCGCGGACGAACTGGTGCGTGCCGACAACCCGCTCAAAAAGGAAGACATCCGCCACGAGACCGGCAAGGACGTCACCCTGGACGACTGGCTTATGTAAAGGCAGAGGCAAGATGCAAGAGACAAGATGCAGGAGAAATTCCTTGAATCTTGAGTCTTGCATCTTGCCTCTCGATTGGAGTTTCTTATGCATCCTGCTTTTTCCGTGGTCCTGCTGACCACCCTCATCGGCGTCGGCCAGGGCCTGTTCCTGGCCCTGTTCTCCAGCCAGAGCTACACCATCGTCAACGTGCTGCCGGTCCAGCCGGGCGCCTATTACGCCGTCGGCGGCCTGATCGCCCTGGCCTTCCTGGTCGCCGGCCTCATCGCCTCGGTGTTCCACCTCGGCCGTCCGGAACGGGCCTGGCGCGCCGCCAGCCAATGGCGCACCTCCTGGCTGTCGCGCGAGGTGATCGCCCTGCCCCTGGCGATGGCCCTGGTGTTCGTCTACGCCGTGGTCAACTGGCTGGAACTGGACGCCGACCTGTACGGCTGGGGCCTGCCCGGCCAGGTCGCGCTGACCGTCGGCAGTCTGGGCGTGGCCGCCACCCTGGCCTTGTTCCTGTGCACCGGCATGATCTACGCGGCGATCCGTTTCCTGCAGGAATGGGCGACGCCGCTCACCGTGGTGAACTACTTCCTGCTCGGCTCGGCCTCCGGTTTCGCCTTCGCGGCAGCCTACGCCGCCGCCAGTGCGCCCGGCATGGTGGAGTTCTACGCCGGCTGGGCCATCACCCTGACCCTGGTGGCCTTGGTGACTCGGGTCGCCTCGCTGTTCCGCAATGCCCGCCTGAAGCGGGTGTCCACCCTGCAGACCGCCGTCGGCGTGCGTCATCCCCAGGTTCGGCAGCAAGCCATGGGTTTCATGGGGGGCTCCTACAACACCCGCGAATATTTTCATGGCCGCACCCTGGTGTTCATGAAGTCGGTGAAGTGGGTCTTCCTGATCCTGGTCTTCCCGGTGCCGGTGTTGCTGCTGTGGGCCGGACTGGTGCTCGATTCCGGCGCCCTGCTCGGGCTGGCCTTCGCGGTCCAGTATGTCGGCCTGCTGTTCGAGCGCTGGTTCTTTTTCGCCCAGGCCAACCACCCGCAGAACCTGTACTACCAGGTGGTCGGATGAGCCGGGACCGTTGGTGCGACCTTGACCAAAAAGGTCGCAAAGGCTACTGTTCCTTCCCTTTGAATTTATTCTGACTCTTCGCAATCCATGGCTGATACGGAATTGACTGGTGCGGAGATCGTGGTCCGCTGTCTCGCGGCCGAGGGGGTCGAGCATGTGTTCGGCTACCCCGGCGGGGCGGTGCTCAACATCTACGACGAAATTTACAAGCAGGACAAGTTCCAGCACATCCTGGTACGCCACGAACAGGCCGCCGTGCACGCGGCCGATGCCTATGCCCGTTCCACCGGCAAGGTCGGCGTC
>JBAZLW010000360.1:0-2709 GCA_041650095.1 Hydrogenophilaceae bacterium
CTCGGCAACGTCGAGGTCGTCGAGGCCGACGCCACCGCCTGGCAGCCGGCCCAGCCGGTCGACCGGGTCTACCTGTCCTATGCCCTGACCATGATGCCGGACTGGCAGGCCGTCCTGGCCAATGCCCACGCCATGCTGGCGCCGGGCGGCCGCCTCGGCGTGGTCGATTTCCACCTGCCGGCATCGGCCGGCCGGCTCGGCAACCTGTTCTGGCAACGCTGGTTCGGCCACGACGGCGTGCACCTGTCCGACCGCCACCTGCCCGCGCTGCGGGCACAGTGCCGCGAGACCCTGGTCCGCGAGCGGCGCGCCGCCCTGCCCTACCTGCCGGTCCTGCGCGCGCCCTACTACCTGTACGTCGGCACCAAGGCGGCCTGACCATGTACCCCAGCCGCGACCGCCTGGTCATCATCGACGCCGACGGCACCGTGATCGACGCCTTCGCCGCGATCGGCCAGGCCTTCTACAGCCACGGCATGGACATCGGCGACCTCGACCGCTTCCAGAAACGGCGCAACCTGTTCAAGTACCTGGGTGGCTTCAAGGAATTCCCCCGCAACCTGGGCCGGCAGATCGGCAAGGGCGGCCGCAAGGAGCTGGTGGCCAGCCTGACCGAGGTGTATCGGGAAGAGGCCGCCCTGTATCCGGGCATGGCCGGACTGATCCGCGACCTGATCGAGACGCCCGATCTCCGGGTCGGCATGGTCACCCGCAACATCACCCAGGAGCCCGAGATCACCCTGGCGCGCCTATTCGGCCGCCACGACCTGGACATCGCCCGGCTGGACTTCCTCTATTGCATCCCCCTGCGCCAGGAGAAGACGCCGTACTTCAGGGCGGCGCGCGAACGCCTCCGGATCAACCCGGCACTCAGCTATGCCTGCGGCGACGAGCACAAGGACTATGTCGCCGCACTCGGTTCCGGCATGCGTCCGATGATCGTTTCCTATGGCTTCGAAAGCCATCTGCGGCTGACCCGCAAGTTTGCCATTCCCGAGGAATTCATCTCGCCGACGCCCGAGGCGTTCGCCGGCAACCTGAGGCATACCCTGGGTATTAAGCCCCTGATCGATTGACACAAATTTAGGCTTGAATCCTTGCCCATCGACGGCCTCGAGGAATCCAGATCATGTCAGACATCGCCGAACGCTCACTGCACACCCGGACGGCCCGCTCGGCCGACGCCATCAAGCGCTCGTTCACCGACAACCTGTTTTACGTCACCGGCAAGACCTTCGACAAGGCCACGCCGGTCGACCACTACAGCGCGCTGGCCTACACCGTGCGCGACCGGCTGCTGGCGCGCTACGTCGCCGCGACCGAGATCTACCAGCAGCGCGGCGCCAAGACCGTGGCCTACCTGTCGGCCGAGTTCCTGCTCGGGCCGCAACTGGGCAACAACATCCTCAGCCTGGGCATGTGGGACAACACCGTGAAGGCCATGGCCGACCTGGGGCTGGACCTCGACGCCATCCTGGCCACGGAACCCGAGCCCGGCCTCGGCAACGGCGGCCTCGGCCGCCTGGCCGCCTGCTACATGGATTCCCTGGCCACCCTGGAGATACCGGCTATCGGTTACGGCATCCGCTACGAGTACGGCATCTTCGACCAGGAGATCCGCGATGGCTGGCAGGTCGAGGTCGCCGACGCCTGGCTGCGCAACGGCAACCCCTGGGAGTTGGCCAATCTGCAGCGCCGCTACCCGGTCAAGCTGGGCGGCCATACCGAACCGTACTGCGACGACGCGGGCCGGCTGCGGGTGCGCTGGCTGCCGGAAACCACCATCTACGGCCTGGCCTATGACACCCCGATCCTCGGCTACGGCGTACTCAACGTGAACAGGCTGCGCCTGTGGAAGTCCGAGGCGCACGAGTCCTTCGACCTGCAGGCCTTCAATACCGGCGACTACTACGGTGCCGTGGACGACATGGTGGCGGCGCAGAACATCAGCAAGGTGCTCTACCCCAACGACGAACCCGAGGCCGGCAAGGAACTGCGCCTGCGCCAGCAATACTTCTTCGTCACCTGCTCGCTGCAGGACATGCTGCGCGTCACCGTGCGCGACAGCGGCAGCCCGGAAGGCTTCCCGGACCTGTTCGTCGCCCAGTTGAACGACACCCACCCGGCCATCGCCATCGCCGAGTTCATGCGCCTGTTGCTCGACGACTACCACCTGGACTGGCAGCGCGCCTGGGGGCTGACCCGCAGAAGCTTCGCCTACACCAACCACACCCTGTTGCCGGAGGCGCTGGAGACCTGGCCGCTGGACCTGTTCCAGCGCAACCTGCCGCGCCATCTGGAGATCATCTACGAGATCAACAGCCGCTTCCTGGACGAGGTCCGCATCCGTTTCATGGACGACCACGGCCGCCTCGCCCGCCTATCCCTGATCGACGACACCGGCGGCCAGCGCCGGGTGCGCATGGCCAATCTGGCCTGCGTCGGCAGTTTCGCCATCAACGGCGTCGCGGCCCTGCACACCGAACTGCTCAAAAGCACCGTGCTGAAGGACTTCCACGACCTCTGGCCGGAGAAGTTCAGCAACAAGACCAACGGCGTCACCCCGCGCCGCTTCATCGCCCTGGCCAACAGGCCGCTGGCCGCGCTGCTGGAAGAGACCATCGACCACGACTGGCTGCGCGATCTGAACGAGCTGACCAGGTTGGAGCCCTACGCCGAGGACGCCGGCTTCCGCGCGCGCTGGCGCCG
>JBAZLW010000361.1:0-2703 GCA_041650095.1 Hydrogenophilaceae bacterium
TTGCTCCTGGATAACCTCACCGGTTTCTTTATCGACTTTTTGACCTTCGGCCTGAAAGCCACGGATAACGGGGCTGGGGGAATATTTCGCATATATACCAAGAGAGGCATTTTTTACCCCAAAATCAGGCCCCTTTTCGGTCTGTCCGATCACGGAATTTTTGCTTTCAGGGATCACAAAAAACCCCCCAATAAAACCGACCGCAGGCTAGCAAAAGTCCCCGGCCGTTGGCCGTGGGCTTTTGCTAGCCAACGCCCGGAATATTGAGAGCATCTAACGAGGTAATGAAAAAGAAGAAATCGAATTACAGGCAGTGCGTTAAATAGCCTGGTGTGGGATAAATTAGGAAGCATTTTTAAACCTCCCTATGAGGTCAAAAAGCCTATATTTTTTGCTTCCCGTCCTTGGCCTTATCCTGCCAATCCTTAAGCGTTTAAAAACCGATTTGAAATTACGGCGTATGAAAAGCCGTTGCTTTGTGGTAAATTTAGACATCGTTTGTGCCCCCTAATGGCATGAATGAGAAAAGCCTTGACCCCCGCCGGCCTGAGAAACTAACGGGGAAAATCAAGGCTTTTGTACTTTATATCACTAGATATATTTTGTCTATCTTTTTAATTTACCATTTTTCGATCATGAAGCGGTAAAGCATCACGACTTACGACTCCATTGATAACATCCCAATAATCGCCAATCGTATCGACAACCTTTAAACCTAAAGACTTGTGAGCCAAAACGCCGCGATCTGGCAGAATTTCCTTAAGATCACCAAATAACCGGCAAGCTACCATCCAATGACGGCGAGAGGAAGTAAGGCGCATTACTCGCCATCCGTAAAGCCTACCAATCATAACCATTCCAACAGCAGCCTGAAGATCATCAATCTGGCCTCTAAATTCTGTGCTTACTTCATCTATTTTTTTCATCAATTCGGCATCGTTCATAATCTCACCTTTTAGTTTCTTTGGTTCTTTAGTTTCTTAGTTCTTTTGTTCTTGGCCATTGGGCCCCTTCTAGGCTGCCATTAAAATAAATGTATCGCCCGTGGGGCGTATGCTTTTTTCTTTTACGCTGAAGCGTAAAAAGATATGAGTGTTGCAGATGTTGCACTTAACCCGGTTTGAGCCGCTATGCGTTCGCATACGCTGTTACGTGTCGGTTTTCCCGTGGTTGTATTTCTTTTTCAGGTGTATAGGGTGATGGATGGTCGTTACATGGTCTGAAACTGCATGATGCATGATTTTTTGACTGTTTGACCACCACCACACACTTCAAGCGGTCATTGCATGGTCTGAAACTGCATGATGCATGATTTTTTGACTGTTTGACCGCTTTACGTTTTTTGCAATCTCTCGCTATCGCTTCGAGTGCCGGGCCGATAATATGCGTATCCCCGCATACCAGTCGTGTGATACTCCTGCGTATTTATATTTTTTTTGGTTGGATAACGTTAAACGCCGGTATCCCTGCATGTTCGACAAAGGTTTTTTATCTGATAGCTCGGTGGGTGTGTACCCTCGATTATCCGATAACTTGTAATAAAATCGCGTTCAGGAACGATCTTTTTACATATAGGGCATTCAAATCTAACAATACCAGGCGGGTCTGTTCGCCTGGCTGTTTTCCATTGGGCAACATTACTTTTATTCATTTCTTCACCTCATATTGTTTTTTAAGTTCTTGAAGGAACCGCTCTACAGGTTCCCAACCATGCCGGGCAAGTTCAAGGATTTCCCCCCTTACATCGGCCTTAAGGATTCGCTTCCATTCGTCAAGCTCGATGGTTCCCAAGATCGCTGCTTGATCATCCTGTTCGGCTGCCAGTTCCTCATCAGTCACCTCTTCAAGATCGAATTTAGCTTTTAAACCATGCGACCAATGCAATTGACGCTTGCCCTTAAAGGTTTCAGCAAACTCACGGAATAAAGCCGCCGCCTGTTTGTCATCGTCATAGGCATAAGCCCGAAGCAGATCGAAAGGCGTTTCCCCATGATTGGCCTTTTTGATGTGACCTTTTGTCATTTCAGACTCAAGCCCCCACTTGGAAGCATAAGCCGCCGCTTTGGATCCATCATCAAGCCTTAATCCATGCTTATAGTCTGGTAAAGCCGGCATTTTTGCCTTGATACAAGCTTTTAACCATCGTTGATAAAAAGCATTGCGTAAAACGTCCAAATCAAGCCCTGATTGAACGAATAACAAAATGTGATAATGTGGATGCCATCCGTTGTTAATCGTTCTCTTACGTCCGTGTGTAACTTCTAATGCCCGTACGGAACCGATATAGCCGATTGATTGATTAAACCGTGTTACATCACCGCCCTTATTAAAAATAACTAATGCTTTTCTTTGACCTTCCAGGACGTCGCAAAGCTTGTCGCCAAGGTAATGAGGATTCGTGAGAGTAAGCAGAAGAACCGCGCCGCCGGATGCCTGATGTTGTTCTATGGCCTTTTGAAGCTCAAGCCTTCGGCGTTCAGATATTTTCGCGGCGCATACAGCGCAGACCCAAACAGAGCCGCAAGTCTGTAAACCACCGTAAGAACAAGTTTTATGCTCAAGGGAGCGATAGACCGATATTTCGCGCCCCTTTTGGCGCAATCTAAGGCATAGCCTAATACGGGTTACTTTCGACCCCAGGCAAGCTTTTCTTGAAGCTGATTGAATTAAATAACGGTCAAGTCTTGCCGTTACCGAGCAATA
>JBAZLW010000362.1:0-2702 GCA_041650095.1 Hydrogenophilaceae bacterium
CCTATTATCGGCGCTACATAGAGCGCCAGCGGGCGGTGCGGCAGTTGGCGGAATCGCACCACATGCTGCAGACGGTGATCGACACCATCCCCATGCGGCTGTTCTGGAAGGATACGGAGTCCCGCATCCTGGGGTGCAATAGCCTGTTTGCCAGGGATGCCGGCGAAGCCGGTGCGGCCGAGGTGATCGGCAAGCTGGACGAGCAGCTGGCCTGGCGCGACCAGGCGGCACGCTATCGCGCCGACGACCTGGCGGTGATGGAGTCGGGCCAGGCGAAACTGGCCTACGAGGAACCGCAAACCACACCCGACGGCTGCGAGGTCTACCTGCGGACCTCCAAAGTGCCCCTGCGCAACGTGGACCAGTCCGTCGTCGGTGTGCTTGGGGTCTATGAAGACATCACCGAGGCCAGGCGCCTGCAGGAGGAGATGCAACTGGCCTCCATGGTGTACAAAAGCAGCAGCGAAGCGATGCTGGTGACCGACGCCGACGGCAACATCATCACCATCAATCCCGCCTTCACCGAGATGACCGGCTACAGCCTGGAAGAGGTCGCCGGCAGGAACACCCGCATGTTCAACTCGGGCCATCACGACCGGGCCTTCTTCGAGGCGATGTGGCAGGCGCTCAACACGATGGGAAGCTGGCAGGGCGAGGTCTGGGACCGGCGCAAGAACGGCGAGGTCTATCCCAAGTGGCTGACCATCAACACCTATTTCAACAAGGAAGGTGCGCCGCATCGCCGGGTCGCCCTGTTCTCGGACATCACGGCGCAAAAGAAGGCGGAGAAACTGATCTGGCAACAGGCCAACTTCGACAACCTGACCGGCCTGCCCAACCGGCGGATGTTTTATGACCGCCTGGACCAGGAGGTCAAGAAGGCGCACCGGGGCGAGCACCGCCTGGCCTTGCTGTTCATCGACCTGGACCGGTTCAAGGAGGTCAACGACACCCTGGGCCACGACAAGGGCGACCTCCTGCTGGCCGAGGTGGCACAGCGCCTGAAGGCCTGCGTGCGGGAGTCCGATACGGTGGCCCGGCTCGGCGGCGACGAGTTCACCGTCATCCTCGGTGCCCTCGACGACGGCCACGGCATCGACCGCATCGCCCAGGCCATCCTGAAGGACATGACCGCGCCGTTCGCGCTGGCTGGTGAACTGGCCTATGTCTCGGCCAGCATGGGCATCACCCTGTATCCGGATGACGCGACCGTAATCGAGACCCTGGTCAAGAACGCCGACCAGGCCATGTACGAGGCCAAAAGCCAGGGCCGCAACCGGTTCAGCTATTTCACCCCGGCCATGGACGAGGCCGCCAAGACCAGGATGCACCTCAACCAGGATTTGCGCGTGGCCTTGTCGGAGCAGCAGTTCTGGATCGCCTATCAGCCCATCGTGGCACTGGCCAGCGGGGAAATCCACAAGGCCGAGGCGCTGATCCGCTGGCAACACCCGGTGCGCGGACTGATCGGTCCGGGCGAGTTCATCGCCATCGCCGAAGAGACCGGGACCATCGTCGATATCGGCAACTGGGTGTTCCAGGAGGCCGCCGGCCAGGTCGCGCGCTGGCGGGCGACGCATGATCCGACGTTCCAGATCAGCGTCAACAAGTCGCCGATCCAGTTCCTGAACGACGGCTCCATCAGCAAGGGCTGGCTCGAACTGATGCAGGACATGGATATCCCGCCGCACAGCATCGTGATCGAGATCACCGAAGGACTCCTGCTGCACACGGCCCCGATCGTGGCCGACAAGCTGGTCCGGTTCCGCGACCAGACCATGGAGATCGCCATCGACGACTTCGGCACCGGCTATTCATCGCTGGCCTACCTGAAGAAATTCGACATCGACTTCCTCAAGATCGACCAGGCCTTCGTGCGCAATCTGGTCCTCAGGGCCGAGGACCTGGCCATCTGCGAGGCGATCATCGTCATGGCCCACAAGCTCGGCATCCAGGTCATCGCCGAAGGCGTGGAGACGCGCGAACAGCGGGACCTGCTGCTGGCGTCCGGATGCGATTACGGCCAGGGCTATTACTTCTCCCGGCCGATCCCGGCGGCGGAGTTCGAACAGTTGCCCGGGATGCGCCGCCACCTCGGGCACTGAGCCGGGCCGGGGTAAAACGGCGATGTCCGCGTACGCCATTAAAAGCTCATCCCGGCCGGCCAGGAAACCCGAACCCCTTGTCGGAAGTGCCTGGCTATCCGGCGGCGGCCTGGGTCATGGTTTCGCCGCGATGGCGGACTGCTCGGGCGCGGCCTGGTCCTGGCCACCACCGAGCGCCTTGTAGAGCTGCGCGTTGGTGACCAGCAGGGCGGTTCTTGCCTGCACGGTGCCCTGCTGGGCGGTGTAGGCGTCGCGCTGGGCGTCCAGTACCTCCAGGTAGCTCGATGCGCCGGCCTTCTGGCGCGCCTCGACCAGGGCCAGACGGTCGCTCTGGGCCTTCTCGTTGGCTTCCTGGGCCTTGATCTGTTCGGCCAGGCGGTCGCGTGCGGCGAGCAGGTCGGCGACCTCGCGGAAGGCCTGCTGGATGGTCTTCTCGTAGTCGGCCACGGCGATCACCTTGCGCGCCTCGGCCAGGCTCAGGCCGGCCTGGTTGCGACCGCTGTCGAACAGGGGCTGGACCAGGCTGGGCGCGAAGGTCCAGGCGCCCGAGCCGGAATCGAACAGGCCGGACAGGCCGCCGCTCGCGCTGCCAAGTGC
>JBAZLW010000363.1:0-2700 GCA_041650095.1 Hydrogenophilaceae bacterium
TCTGCTGCGCAATCCGGCCGACAAGGCGAAGGTCTGGGAAGACCTTTGCCTGGCCAGGAATACCCTGAAGGCCGGCCAGTCAAAATCAAACACAGGAGATTAATAATGTTTCGCAAGATATTGATTATATTTGCAATGACTGTCACTTTTGGCCAACTGTCAGGCTGCGGCTACAACACCATGCAGAGCCAGGACGAGGAGATCAAGGCGCAGTGGTCGGAGGTGATCAACCAGTACCAGCGCCGGGCCGATCTGGTGCCCAACCTGGTCAGCACGGTGAAGGGCTACGCCGCGCACGAGAAGGACATCCTGGTCCAGGTCACCGAGGCGCGCTCCCACGTCGGCCAACTCGCCGCGACGCCCGAACTGGTCAACGACCCGGCCGCGTTCGCCAAGTTCCAGGCCGCCCAGGGCGAGTTGTCCGGGGCCCTGAGCCGCTTGCTGGTGGTGGCGGAAAACTATCCGAACCTGAAGGCCGATGCCTCCTTCCGCGATCTACAGGCCCAGCTCGAAGGCACCGAGAACCGCATCACCGTGGCGCGCAACCGCTACATCCAGGCGGTGAAGGCCTACAACGTGACGGTGCGCCAGTTCCCCAGCAATCTCACCGCCATGATGTTCGGCTACCAGACCAAGGCCAACTTCACGGTCGACAACGAGAAGGCGATCGCCGCGCCGCCGACAGTCGACTTCGGTGCGCCGGCACCGGCCAGATAGACCAGGGCAGCTCGAAAAACCCTCAATTTGTCGTCCCCGCGAAGGCGGGGACCCAGTAAAAACAATGAACTGGATGCCCGCCTTCGCGGGCATGACGGGTTTTTAGCGCTGCCCACCAGTCTATCGGGCGGCCTTTAGCAGGGATTGCCGCAGCAGGGCGGCGATCTCCTCGACCGAGCGGGTGCTGGAGTCGAGCACGGGAATATTGGCCTCGGCCATCATCCTGGCCGCCTGTTCGAGCTCCTGCCGGCAGGTTTCCAGCGCGGCATAGCTGCTGTTCGGCCGCCGTTCCGAGCGTATCGCGGCCAGCCGTTGCGGTCTCAGGGTCAGGCCGCGCAGCTTGTGCAGGTAAGGTTTCAGGCTCTCCGGCAGGCCGGGCTGCTCGAAATTTTCCGGGGTCAGCGGGTAGTTGGCGACTTTCATGCCGTATTGCATGGCCATGTAGAGCGAGGTCGGCGTCTTGCCGCTGCGCGACACGCCGATCAGGATCAGGTCGGCCTGCTCGTATTTCTGGGTCGCCAGGCCGTCGTCGGCGGCCAGGGAAAAATTCACCGCATCGATGCGGTCGTGATAGGCCCCGGCATCGGAGGCGCTGTGCGACTGGCCCTTCATCGGTATGGCCGGGCGGCCGAGTTCGCCGATCATCATGCCGAGGAAGTGGCCGTAGACGTCCATCACCACCGCGCCGCTGGCGTCCAGCACGGCCCGCGCGGCGGGATCGGTCATGGTCGAGAACACCAAAGGTTTCAAACTGGACACCTTCCAGGCATCCCGTATTCGATTTACTGCATCTTCTGCTTTGTCCAGGGTGTCCACGAAAGGTAAACTTTCGGTCGCGAATGCTTCGCCGGGAAATTGCGAGAGGATGCTCTTGCCGATGATCTCGGCCGTGATCCCGGTATGGTCGGAGATAATGAAGACCGGTCGTTCTGGGCTCATGGGGGAGGAAGCTCGTGAGTTGCGTTCAAACTTTTCGGTCACGGCCGTCGCGCTTCGTGGGGAGGCGTCGAGCGCCGGGTCTGGCCTCGTTTCGAGGATGAAGATGGACTATATCGCGCGCTTTCAAACCCTGTCCATGCATGACGTGGAGAAGGTGGGGGGGAAAAATGCCTCGCTTGGGGAGATGCTTTCCAATCTGGCCGGCAAGGGGGTCCGGGTGCCGGACGGCTTCGCCACCACGGCCGATGCCTTCCGGGAATTCCTGGCCCAGGACGGCCTGGCCGACCGTATTGCCACCAAGCTGGCTACCCTCAACGTCGACGACACCGTGGCCCTGGTCAATGCCGGCCGTGAGATCCGCGGCTGGATGATGGAGGCGCCGCTGCCGCCCGGCCTGGAGGCCGGCATCCGGCACAACCATCGACTGATGTGCGCAGAGGCCGGCGAGGACCTGCAATTCGCGGTGCGCTCCTCCGCCACCGCCGAGGACATGCCGGACGCCTCCTTCGCCGGCCAGCAGGAGACCTTCCTGAACATCCAGGGCGCCGACAACCTGATCGACGCCGTCAAGCTCTGCTTCGCCTCGCTCTACAACGACCGCGCCATCGCCTACCGGGTGCATAGCGGCTATGCCCACGAGGTGGTCGCCCTGTCCGCCGGCATCCAGCGCATGGTCCGTTCCGACCTGGGCGTGGCCGGCGTGATGTTCACCCTGGACACCGAATCGGGCTTCCCCGACGTGGTCTTCATCACCGGTTCCTACGGCCTCGGCGAGACCGTGGTGCAGGGTTCGGTGAACCCGGACGAGTACTACGTCCACAAGCCACTCCTGGCCGCCGGCAAGCGCGCCATCATCCGGCGCAAGCTGGGCGACAAAGCCACCCGCATGGTGTTCTCCCACGAGTCGGTGGCCGAGCGCTCGACCCGGATCGAGGAAGTACCCATGGGCCTGCGCCACAACTTCTGCCTGGACGACGACGAACTGCTCGAACTGGCCAAGTACGCCATGATCATCGAGGCGCACTACGGCCGCCCGATGGACAT
>JBAZLW010000364.1:0-2697 GCA_041650095.1 Hydrogenophilaceae bacterium
TTCCGCCAGAGCGCCGGGCGGGCGCAGGGCATACGGCTGCGCCCGCGCCTCCTGGCGCAGCAGGTAGGCCCAGAGCAACCCACCGGTGACCGCCAGGGAAGCTCCTTGGGCGGATTTCACCAGGAAATCGCGGCGTGAGATGGACTTATCGGACATATTGGCTATCAGCTATCAGCTATCAGCGTTCAGCAATCAGCGGCCACCAGCTGACCGCTGACCGCCGATCGCTACGCTCATCAGGCCTTGTAGACCTTCACCGAACACTTCTTGAAGTCGGTCTGTTTCGAGATCGGACAGGTGGAATCCAGGGTCACCTTGTTGATCAGGACCGATTCGTCGAACCAGGGCACGTAGACCAGACCGCGCGGCACCTTGTTGCGGCCGCCAGTCTCGAGACGCACCTTGACCTTGCCGCGACGCGACTCCACCCAGACCAAGTCGTTGCGCTTGAGGCCCTTGGCCTCGGCGTCCTTGGGGTGGATCCAGCACACCGCGTTGGGTACGGCGCGGTGCAACTCGGGCACCCGGCGGGTCATCGAACCGGAATGCCAGTGCTCCAGCACGCGGCCGGTGCACAGCCAGAGGTCGAACTCCTTGTCCCGCTGCTCGACCGGGCTGGCATAGGGCCTGAAGTAGATCTTGGCCTTGCCCGAGATATCGACCTTCTTGCCGCCGTCGGCCGGCTTGTCGAGGTCGCCCATGACCAGGGAGTTGCCGTCGTTGCCGTAGAAGTAGATGCCCTGGCCCTTCTTGACGTAGGGGTCGTACTCCTCGTTGAAACGCCAGCGGGTCTCGGTCCACTTGCCGTCCTTCAACACCACCGGCCACTTGAGGCCGCGCACCTTGTCGTCGTAGTAGACGTCGAACGGGGCCAGGTCGTGGCCGTGGCCGGTGCCGAACTTGCGGTACTCCTCGAACATGGCCTTCTCGACGAACCAGCCCAGGTTCTTGGCGATATGGTTGTCGTGGCCCTTGGCAACCTTGTCCGGCCAGGGGAAGGACTTCTTGTTGTCAGGCGTGGCATAGAGGGCGTCGTACAGGCTGGTCTCCGGACCGTAGCCCATCTTCGCCGCCTCTTCGAGCACCGAGGGCAGCTTGCCGTCCTCGAAGCCGGCCGCCTTGAGGCCGGGTACCTTCTGTTCGCCCCAGACGTCCTTGATCTTGATCCGCTTGGCCATCTCCAGGAGGATCCAGAGGTCGCCGCGCGCCTCGCCCACCGGGGCGACCTGCTGGCGCCAGCACTGGGTGCGCCGCTCGGCGTTGCCGTAGAAGCCCCACTTCTCGAAGATCATCGCCGCCGGCAGGACCAGGTCGGCCACCTTGGCGGATACCGTCGGGTAGCCGTCACAGCAGACGATGAAGTTGTCCATCTCGCGGGCGCCCTTGATCCAGTGGTTCAGGTTGGCGGTGTTCTGCCAGGGGTTGTTGACCTGGACCATGGCCCACTTCACGGTGCCGTCCTCGAGATCGCGCATGATCTTGGTGAAGTGGCTGCCCATGTGCGGGTTGAGGGTCTTGGCCGGCAGGTGCCAGAGGTGCTCGGAGTGCTCACGGTGCTTCGGGTTCATCACCACCATGTCGGCCGGCAGGCGGTGCGAGAAGGTGCCGACCTCGCGCGCGGTGCCGCAGGCGGAGGGCTGGCCGGTCAGGGAGAAGGCGCCGTTGCCGGGCATCGACTGCTTGCCCAGCAGGAGATGGTTCATGTAGCACTGCTCGTTGACCCAGGTGCCGCGCTGGTGCTGGTTGAAGCCCATGGTCCAGTAGGACACCACCTTGCGCTTGGGGTCGCAGTAGAGGTCGGCCAGCTGCTTCAGCTTGGCCTTGAAGTCGGCGTCCGACTCGTCCGGGTCGCCCTTGGCGACGGCGCAGGTGAAGTCGGCGTCGTACGGTTCCAGGGCGCGGGCGAAGTCCTCGAAGGAGATCGCCCAGTCCTTGCCGGCGGTGGCGGCGTTGGCCTGCTTGACCTGCTCGCCTTCCTTCTTGCGCTGGGCGATGGCCTCCCACTTGTCGATCACGTGGACCTGCTCGTCCTTGACCACCTCCATCTCGCGGGCGGAGGCGAACTTGTCCGCCTTGGCCGGGCGGAAGCCGTAGCCGATGTCGTAGGGGCCGGTGGCGAACACGGTAGCCTTCTTGACGAAGTCCCAGTTCACCGCGTTGCGCTTGACGATCTCGCGGGCGATGTAGTTCTGGATCGCCAGGTCGCCGCTGGGCGCGAAGATGATCTCGAGGTCGGCAATGTCGGACGACATGTTGCCGTAGGTGGACAGGTTGACCACCTTCATGTCCTTGTGGGTCAGCCGGCGGTTGGTGATGCGCGACCACAGGATCGGGTGCATCTCGGCCATGTTGGCGCCCCAGAGCACGGCGGTGTCGGTGGTCTCGATGTCGTCATAGTTGCCGGCCGGCTCGTCGATGCCGAAGGTCTGCATGAAGCCGGCCACGGCCGAGGCCATGCAGTGGCGGGCGTTGGGGTCGATGGTGTTGGAGCGGAAGCCGGCCTTCCACAGCTTGGCGGCGACATAGCCCTCGGGTACGGTCCACTGGCCGGAGCCGAACAGACCGACGCCGGTCGGGCCCTTTTCCTTGTAGGCCGCCATGAACTTCTCGACCATGACCGCCATGGCCTGGTCCCAGGACACCGGGACGAACTTGCCCTTCTTGTCGAACTTGCCGTCGGTCATGCGCAGCAGCGGC
>JBAZLW010000365.1:0-2697 GCA_041650095.1 Hydrogenophilaceae bacterium
TGTCCGAGACCGAGGGCGTCGATATCCTGCGCCTGGTGCAGGAATTCCGTGCCCAGCACCCCGAATACGACGGCATTCCCGTGGTGCCGGTGACCACCCCGGACTACACCGGCTGCCTGGAATCCGGTTACGCCCTGGCGGTGAAGGGGGTGATCGAGTTCGTCGTCCCGGCCGACACCAGCCGGGTCGGCAGGCGCAAAAAGCAGGTCAACGTTCTGGCCGGCTCGAACCTGACCCCGGGCGACCTGGAACACATCAAGGAGCTGGTCGAAGCCTTCGGCCTGCGCCCGGTCATGCTGCCGGACATCTCCGATTCCCTCGACGGCCACCTGACCGAGATGGAATTCAGCCCGCTCACCGTGGGCGGCACGACGGTCAGCGACATCGAGGCCATGGGCGAATCGACCGCCACCCTGGTGCTTGGTCACGCCCTTTATCCCGCCGCCGACCTGCTCAAGGAACGCACCGCGGTGCCGGATTTCCGCTTCGACAGCCTGATGGGCCTGGAAAACGTCGATGCCTTCGTCGCCGCCCTGGCCGGGATCAGCGGCCAACCGGTGCCGGAGCGGATCGAACGGCAGCGGGCGCAGTTGCAGGACGCCATGGTCGATACCCATTTCATGCTCGGCTTCGCCCGCATCGCCATCGCCGCCGACCCGGACCTGCTCTACGGCCTGGCCGACCTGGTCGCCGGCATGGGCTGCGAGGTCACGGCCGCGGTGGCGCCCTCGAAGTCGCCGGTACTGGAAGCGGTGCCCAGCGCCGAGGTCAAGCTGGGCGACCTGCAGGACCTGGAAAAGGCCATCGCGGCGCACGGCGCCGACCTGATCATCTGCAACTCCCACGCCGCCGACACGGCCAAACGCCTGGGCCTGCCGCTGTTGCGCGCCGGTTTCCCGCAATACGACCTGATCGGCGGCTACCAGAAGCTGTGGGTCGGCTACAAGGGCACCCGGCAGACCCTGTTCGACCTGGCCAACATCCTGGTCGAGCACGGCCATCATGAAATCGAGCCCTACCGTTCCATTTATGCGGTACGCCCGGAGGAGGCCCGCGATGCGGCACCTGAAACTAGTCCACTCCACTGAGGCGGCCCCGGCCATGAGCGTCAAGATCGCCTTCGCCAGCGCCGACCGCAAGACGGTCGACCAGCACTTCGGCGCCGCCGAGGCCTTCGCGATCTATGAGCTGTCCGAGGACGACGCCCGCCTGGTCGAGGCGGTCCAGTTCCACGACAGCGATACCGCCATGGACGGCCACGAGGGCAAGCTGGCGGCCAAGATTGCCCTGCTCGGCGACTGCGCGGCGGTCTATTGCAATGCGGTCGGCGGCTCCGCGATCAAGCAGTTGCTGGCCGCCGGTATCCAGCCCATGAAGGTGCCCGAGGGCACCGCGGTCGACGAACTGCTGTGCGGTCTCAACCAAGCCATGCTGGGCGAGCCGCCGTTGTGGCTGGCCAAGCATCTCAAGACCGGCGATGCCAGCCGGTTCGAAGCCATGGACGAAGAGGGGTGGTCGGAATGATGACATCTGCATTGCGTGAACTGCGCCGCGCCAACCTGGCGGCCATGGCCAGGACGGAACGCCCCGCCAGGACGGTGCCGATGTCCCGCTGGTGGGCGTTCTTCCGCGCCCGGCACGGCTATGCGAGGTGGTCCTGGTGATCGAGACCCGCGTCCGCGTCCTCTCCAGTGCCGACGGCGTCAGCTTAGTCGAGACCACCGAACACAACGGCTGCGGCGCCTGCGCCAGCCAGGACAGTTGCGGGATCTCCGGCCTGGGCCGTTTTTTCAGCCGCAAGCGGCAAGCCATTCCGCTTGCCTGCGGCAGCGTCCGACCCGGCCAGGAGATCACAGTCGCGGTGTCCGAGTCGGACCTGCTCAAGGTCGGCCTGTGGGTCTACCTGCTGCCGGTGACCCTGGCCGTCGCCGGCGCCGCCAGCCTGGCCGGCCTTGGCGACCCCGCCTCGGTGGCCGGCGCCGGCGCCGGCCTGGCCGCCGGATTACTGATCGCCCGCTGGTTCGCCGGCACCCCCCGAATTTCCATCACCTCCGGAGAACAACCATGACTGAAACCGTCGAACTCGACCCGATCCTGACCACCGACTTCATCAAGGAGATGGTCAAGCAGATGCGCGCCATCGACAGCTATGGCACCTACGACGAATGGTCCGTGGAGAAGATCCTCGCCCCCTTCATCAAGACCAAGGAACAGCGCCGGGAGATCCCGGTCATCGGCGATCCCGACGAGGAGACCCTGGCCCGGGTGAAGTGCTTCTACAACGCCATCGCCGTGCTGATCGAGAAGGAATGCGGCCACATGGCGGTGCCCATGGTCAACATCAGCCACGAAGGCTTCGGCCGCGCCCTGATCACCGTCGGCAAGCTGGTGGTGATGGCACGCACCGTGCGCGACGTGCACCGGTTCAGCTTCGACAGCCTGTCCAAGATGAAGGACGAGGCCGACAAGCTGCTCTCGGTCGCCGTCGAGATCATCGGCAAGTACCCCGAAGTGGCCGAGCTGTAAGGAGGCGAAGATGACCGATGAAGAACTGAAGGACCTCGACAAGGAGGTCAAGAAGCTCAAGCGGCAGGCCAGCGAATGGGCCTCGCAACTGCACGACCTGGTGGAAGACAAGCTGCCGGCCGGCTACGAGGAAATTCCCGGCATCGCCCAATCCACCTACGACGCCTGCAA
>JBAZLW010000366.1:0-2690 GCA_041650095.1 Hydrogenophilaceae bacterium
GGCCATGGCCGCCTGCGTGCCAGACAGGTCGCGGATGTCACCCTCGACGTGGCGCATCCCCTCGCCCACCCGCGCCGCCTGGAACAGTGCCGGCCGGGTCGGCGCCGGCAGGGCATAGCCGTGCACCTCGGCGCCCAGTCGCTGCAGCCACAGGCTGAGCCAGCCGCCCTTGAAGCCGGTGTGTCCGGTGACCAGGACCTTGCGGCCGGACCAGAACCCCGGGGTCATTCCCAGTTGCGCCATGGCGCCCGGTTGCGTTGCCACAGGTCTTCCAGCATGGCGCGGTCGCGCACGGTATCCATGGCGTGCCAGAAGCCGTAGTGGGTATAGGCGCTGAGCTGCCCCTCGGCGGCCAGCTTCCTGAGCGGCTCGTTCTCCCAGGTGGTGTGGTCGCCGGCAATGTAGTCGAGCACGCCGGGTTCGAGGATGAAGTAGCCGCCGTTGATCCAGCCGCCATCGCCGAGCGGCTTTTCCTGGAACGAGGCCACCCGCCCCGTCTCCACCTCCAGGGCGCCGTAGCGGCCGGGCGGCTGCACCGCGGTCACCGTGGCCAGACGCCCCTCCGACTTGTGGAAGGCGACCAGTTTCGCCAGATCGACATCGGCGACGCCGTCGCCGTAGGTGAAGCAGAAGGTCTCGCCGTCGAGATACTCCCGGACCCGGCGCAGGCGGCCGCCGGTCATGGTGTTCTCGCCGGTATCGATCAGGGTCACCTGCCAGGGTTCGGCATGGCGCTGGTGTACCTGCATCCGGTTGTTCTTCATGTCGAAGGTCACGTCGGACATGTGCAGGAAGTAGTTGGCGAAATACTCCTTGATGACGTAGCCCTTGTAGCCCAGGCAGACCACGAAGTCGTGGATGCCCTGGGCCGAGAGTATCTTCATGATGTGCCAGATGATCGGCCGCCCGCCCACTTCGATCATCGGCTTGGGCTTGAGGTGCGACTCCTCGCTGATCCGGGTGCCATAGCCGCCGGCCAGAATCACGCATTTCAAGGCGTGCCCCCTATCGGATAAAACGGCTTGATGCAGCCGATCTCATTCGCCGCGCAGACCCGCGGCGATGTTGAGGTTGATGTTGATCAGCACGTCGAGTTTCTCGGGGGCCGGATAGGCCATCACCTCGAAGGTGCGCTTGTCGACGAACAGCGACAGATTGAGCAGGTTGGTCTTGATCTCGGCCGGCAACTGGTTGTCGGCGCTGGTCAACTCGGCCTGGAACAGGCTCCAGATGCGCTGGTTGTACCTGAGCACGTCCTCGAGCAAGGCATCCTGGTCGGGCTGTCCCCAGCATTCACGTACCGCCTTCAGGCGTTGTGCGGCCTTGGTCAGGACGGACGCCTCCAAATCCCTTCCCGAAAGGGTTTCCTTTTCGACATCCTGATAGGCGTCAATTGGATTGACTGACATGTTCCAGCAACTCCTTTTCGTAGGCAATAAGCTTCTTGGCGTGCTTCATCGCCTGGTAGTAATCGCCAAGCGCCACCTGTTCGCCGATCGGGTCCAGCAGGGGCAAGGTGCTGCGCGCAGCCCGGGCGACCTCGGAAATCGATTTGCGCAATGTCTCCAGGTAGTCGGCACGGCTTGCCGGATCGATATACATCAACTGGAGCAGGAAGTAGATCCGCTTGCAGGGCGTGTCGGCAGCCTCTTCGGCGAGGATATCCTTTTCGCGCAGGATGGAAACCCCGTTGAGCAGGGTCAAATCGGCGCGACTTTCGCCGTTGACCACGACGGCACCATTCAGAAAGAGCTTCTCACCCGGTCGCAACGTCAGTCTCAGCGGCACGTCCTACCCCAGTCCGGAACAGTATTCGATCTCGCTTCGCATCATACCCTCCTACCGCTTTGGCCAGCCAACAGTATGAAAATCGATTATCCTGCCAATCGATGGCGACCTCCGGTCGGCCGGAACAGGATTCAGGTCAAAGACAGATCCTGGAGGAGTATAGCGGGATGACGATCTTCGATTCGACTGTGGACAGCGTTTTCTTCCCCTCCAGCACGCAGAGCGCACAACTGGAGAGCCTCTCCCAGCGCGCGCTCAACAGCGGCCTGGAGGCCTACGTCGCCAAAAAATATGACGAGGCCATCGTCCTGTTCAAGCGCTCCGTCGGCCTGGCGCCCGCCTCCGCCACCGCCATCTATGCCTACGATTACATGGCCCGCTCGCACATCGCCCAAGGCGACAACCATAGCGCCATCGACATCTATAAAAAATCGCTGCGCGCGGACCCCAGCAGCGACAGCACCCATACCGCCCTGGCCAACCTGTTTTACTCGGACGGACGCTACACCGAGGCGCGCGACGAATACGAGCAGGCGGTCAAGGTCAACCCCTCGGCCGCGAATCGCTACTCCCTGGGCCAGGGCTATCTGGCGACCGGCCAGTATGCCGAGGCCGTGCAGCAGTTCCAGAAGGTGCACGACATGGCGCCACTCGAACCCAACGGCGACTTCGGCCTAGGACAGGCCTATGCCAGGCAAGGGCGCAGCAGCGACGCCGTCAGTGCATTCCAGCGCGCCATCGACCTGCAACCCGATTACCTGGATGCCTATTCCGAGATGGGCTACGTCCATGCCGACAACGGCGACATGGACAAGGCACAGGAAATCGCGGACCTGCTCCAGGCCAAGGCGTCGCCGCTGGCGGACACCCTGAGCCAGTATATCTATGAACAATCAGCCCCC
>JBAZLW010000367.1:0-2685 GCA_041650095.1 Hydrogenophilaceae bacterium
CACCGCCCAGGGTGGCACGCAAGCCGGCGAGGCCGACCTGACGGCAGTCAACAAGCGCATCGGCGAGGTCGAGGGTAATCTGGCAGCCACCGGCAAGCGCCTGGACAACATGGAAACCGCCCTGGCTGTCGCCATCAACCAGATTGAAAACAGCAACAAGCTGATCGCCGAATCCACCAGCCAGATCAAGGCCCTGGACGACAAACTGGCCCACGCCGAGAGCGATACGGCCCGGCTGTCGGGTACCGCCAAGGAGGCCCTGGACCGCGCCGAGGCAGCCGGCAAGCTGGCCGAGGGCAAGCTGGTCTACGAAACCCAGCTCAGCGAGGAGGCCGCGCCCTTCAGCCTCCAGTCGACCAAGCTGAGCGATACCGCCAGGCAGGCCCTGACCGCCTTTGCGGACAAGCTGAAGCAGGAGAACCAGAACGTCTTCCTGGAAATCCAGGGCTACACCGACAATTCCGGTTCGGCCGAGGCCAACTACCGCCTGGCCCTGGCCCGCGCAGAGGCGGTACGCGACTTTCTTCACGACGACTGCAGCTTGCCGCTGCACCGCATGTCCGTGATCTCCTACGGCGAGACCCGCCCGCTGGCCGATAACAAGACCCGTGAAGGCCGCATGAAGAACCGCCGCGTCCAGCTGGTCGTCCTGAAGTAACCTCGTCCATCCCGGCCCGTGCCCTGTGGTACGGGCCGTTTGCTTTTTACGGTGACCGACATGGAACTGATCTCCGCCATCCAGGAAAACCGCGCCCGCCTGTCCACCTTGCGGCGCGATATCCACGCCCACCCTGAACTCGCCTTCAAGGAGACTCGCACCGCCGATCTGGTCGCCAGCGTCCTCAAGCTGGCCGGCATCGAGGTCCACCAGGGTCTGGCCGAGACCGGTGTGGTCGGCGTCCTCAAGCGCGGCAGCAGTCCGCGCAGCATCGGCCTCCGGGCCGACATGGACGCCCTGCCTCTGCATGAACAGAACAGCTTCCCGCACCGCTCGCGCCACGACGGCCGCATGCACGCCTGCGGCCACGACGGCCACACCGCCATGCTGCTGGGCGCGGCGGAATACCTGGCCAAGTCGGGCGACTTCGACGGCACCGTATGCTTCATCTTCCAGCCCGCCGAGGAGACCATCGGCGGCGCCCGGGTGATGATCGAGCAGGGCCTGCTCGACCGCTTCCCGATGCAGCGGGTGTTCGGCATGCACAACTGGCCCGGTCTGCCGGCCGGCCAGTTCGCCGTGCACTCCGGCCCGGTGATGGCCTGCGCCGACCAGTTCGACATCGTCGTACGCGGCCACGGGGCGCACGCCGCCATGCCGCACCAGGGCCGCGACCCGGTCGTGGCCGGCGCCGCCCTGGTCCAGGCCCTGCAGAGCGTGGTCAGTCGCAGCATCGACCCGCTCGAATCGGTGGTTCTCTCGATCACCCGCTTCAACGCCGGCGAGGCCTACAACGTCATCCCGGACGAGGTCCGCATCGGCGGCACCCTGCGCGCCTTCAAGAACGAAATGCGCGACCAGGCCGAGGCCGCCATGGAACGCATCTGCCACGGCGTCGGCGTCGCCCACGGCCAGCAGATCGGCCTCGACTACCGGCGCGGCTACCCCCCGACCGTCAACACCGCCGCCGAGGCCGCCCTTTGCCGCGAAGTCGCCGCCGGCATCGTCGGCGACGACAACGTGCGCATGGACCGCCATCCCTCCATGGGCGCCGAGGACTTCGCCTACTTCCTCAACGAGCGGCCCGGCTGCTACGTCTGGATCGGCAACGGCCTGGGCGAGGGCGGCTGCATGCTGCACAACCCGCACTACGACTTCAACGACGACATCCTTGCCCTGGGCGCCAGCTACTGGGTCAGGCTGGCCGAACACCTGCTCGCGAAACAGCCATGAAAGACAGCCTGCAACCCGGTATCAGCAACGTGCTGAGCTTCACCCTGCCCGAGCAGAAGATGGTGCCCGGCCTGTATCCGGAAGCGCCCGAGTTCCAGACCATGCCGCCGGTATTCGCCACCGGCTACCTGGTCGGCTTCCTGGAATGGGCCTGCCTGCAATCGGTCATCCCCCACCTGGACTGGCCGCGCGAGCAGACCGTCGGCACCCACGTCAATGTCAGCCACGAAGCCGCCACGCCGGTCGGGATGACGGTCACGGCACGGACTCGGCTAGTCGAGGTCGATGGCCGCCGACTGGTGTTCGAGGTCGAGGCCGACGACGGCGTCGACCTCATCAGCCGGGGCACGCACGAGCGCTACGTGATCGACACCGAGCGCTTCAACGCCAAGGTCGCCAGGAAGAAGGAACCGAAATGAGCGAAATCGCCACCCTAGCCGGCGGCTGCTTCTGGTGCCTGGAGGCCGCCTACCTGCAACTGAAGGGCATCGAGTCGGTGGTCTCCGGCTACATGGGCGGCCAGATCGACAACCCCACCTACGACCAGGTCTGCAGCGGCCGCACCGGCCACGCCGAGGTGGTCCGGATCGCCTTCGACCCGGCCGTGATCGGCTACGAAGGCCTGCTCGAAGTCTTCTTCGCCATCCACGACCCCACCACCCTGAACCGCCAGGGCAACGACGTCGGTACGCAATACCGCTCGGCCATCTACTGGCACAGCCCGGAGCAGAAGGCCGCCGCCGAGGCGATGGTGGCGCGGCTCACCGCGGAAGGCGCCTACGCCAACCGCATCG
>JBAZLW010000368.1:0-2683 GCA_041650095.1 Hydrogenophilaceae bacterium
CCGTGCTTGACCGTGGTGAAGCCGCCGGCCGCGGTAGTGCTGGTCTCGAACAGGTCGCCGAACTTGACCCCGGCGTCGACCGCGGCCTTGATCTGGTCGTGCGTGGCGTGGCCCAGCTTGATCCAGTTCAGGGTGGCCTTGCCGCCGTCGCTGCCGTCGGCCGAGATCTGGTTCCACTTGGCCGCATAGAGCGTGCCGGCGGACAGATCCTTGGCCTTGTCGGCGACGAATAGGGTCAGCATGGTGTAGGTGCCGTCGTCACCCTGGATGGCGGTGCGGGAGTCGCCGAAGAACTGTACCTTCTCGCGCGAGATGCGGCCCAGGGTGTACCACTTCTGCACCGAGGTGCCGCCGTCCATGGTCACGGTGACTTCGGGCACCCGGCCGTACTGGTAGGGCGATGCGCTGGGCTCGCCGTAGAGGTCGCGGAAGGCGTTCATGCGGTCCTCGTATTCCATGCCGGTACAACTGCTGCTGGCGGCGTAGGCGGTGTCGCCGTTGGCGGTATCGCAGCGGGCGTCCGGCTCGTATTCCTCGGAACCCAGGTGAGTGTTCCAGGGCGAGCGGCTGCCGGCGCAGGGGATCCACAAGCCGTTGACCGAGGAAAAATCCACCTGCTTGATCGTGTTCACAGTCAGCTTGCCGTCCGCCGCGGCCTGGCTGAGTTTGGCCAGGGTCATGGTCATGGGCAGCTTGCCGTAGTTGGCATTTTCGTATTCCCAGTGGGTCACCAGATAGGGGGTGCCGCCGATGTCCAGCAGGGAGTTGGCGTCCGGGGTCTGGGCAATATAGGGATTGCTGCCGTCGGTCAGAATGGTGCCGTTCTTGGCGTGGATTGCGGCGGCGGCGGAGCCGTCGGCGGTCTTGTCGGTGTCGAGGTTGTTGAACAAATTGACGAAGGACAGCGGGTAGGTCTGCGTGCTGCCGTCGGCATAGGTCACCTTGACCGTGGACGTGGTGTAGGCGATGGCACGATTGGCGTCGGACAGGCCGGCGATGTCGGTCGGCGTGAACTCCACCGATTTGACATGTGCGGGGGCGTTGAGCAGGTGCTCGGCGACCTTGTCCAGGGGCACGGCAGTCAGGCCGGCAGCGCCGACCAGGGTGCCGACCTTGTCGAGACCGTCCGCCCTGTCGGGGGTGGTGAACTTGCCGGCATTGCCGCTGACGTCGATCTGGCTGTCGCCGGGCAACGCGCCCCCCGCGGTCTGCAGCAACTGGGCCACGGCGAGGGCCTTCTCGTCGGTCTCGTCGGTCGTGCCGGCGAGGTCCTTGGGGCGGACCATGACCTTGCCGCCGTCGCTGCCGAGAGCAGGGCTGGCCATGTCGACCGAACCCAGGGTGACGTTGCCGAGCATGAAGGTCACCGTGTCGCCAGCGACATAGCTGAATTCGCCGTTGGCCCCGGTGCTGCCGGACTTGCCGCTGGGCGAGGCGGTATAGGTCACGCCCTTGACGTAGGAATCGGACAGGGTGCCGGTGAGGTTGCTGACGCCGCTGCTGCCGCCGCCACAGGCGGCAAGGATCAGACCGACGGACATCGCCGCCACCAATGTTTTCAGACGCATGACTATTCCCCGAGTTGAGTAGAAAAACCACGGGCATTCTGATGGCCGCAAGTTACAGTCTGCTGATCGTCAGGTTACGGTGACATTGCACCCGGGCGGATCGGTTTACCGGCAGCCCGTCGGACGTAAAATGCCCCAATGCACCAGATCCATAGCCAATTCGAGATACGCAGCCGCGGCAAAGGGCTCTATGACTTCACCGATGAGGTCCGGCAGTGGTTGGTCGGGGCCGGCATGCGCGACGGCCTGCTGACCCTGTTCGTACGCCATACCTCGGCCAGCCTGGTCATCCAGGAAAATGCCGACCCCGATGTGAAGCGCGACCTGGAGGCCTTCCTGGCACGTTTGGTACCGGAGCATGATCCGCTCTACAAGCACATCATTGAGGGGCCGGACGACATGCCGGCTCATGTCCGCGCCGCGCTGACCCAGACCCAGCTGAGCATCCCGGTACACGGCGGCAGCATGGTGCTGGGTACCTGGCAGGGCATCTACCTGTTCGAGCACCGCCGTGCCGGCCACCTGCGCATCGTCGCTGCCCATCTGATCGGCGAATAACCCTATGGCCTTTGTCGTTGACTTGTAATAGTCGACAAATATAATCGGGATTAATGGTTTATCCCGGAGGGGGACATGAAAACGCTATTGATCGCTGCTTTGCTGTTTCAATCAGGCATTTCCTTGGCTGGCCAGAATCAGGTCCGGGATGCGGCTATGGCAGCGGCTTCGTGCAGTTGGCTGATGACCGAGGCCGAGTGCAGCCAGCATCGGCAAACCCTGGCCGCATTGCTGGAACCGTCTGCGCGTCTGGCCTATCTCGAGCATCACCGCGCCCTGTTGCGCGAGCGCGAGGTGATGTGCGGCTGCGGTAGCGAGCGGCTGGTGCTGGCTCGGGCGCAATACCGTTGATCTGGTGACCGCGGGCGCCGCCTGTGGCAGACTGCCACGGATGCGTCCCTACGAACTCTGGATCGGTCTCCGATATACCCGCGCCAAGCGGCGTAACCACTTCATCTCCTTCATCTCCGCCGTCTCCATGGCCGGCATCGCGCTGGGCGTGATGGCGCTCATCGTGGTGCTGTCGGTGATGAACGGCTTCCAGGAAGAACTGCGCG
>JBAZLW010000369.1:0-2678 GCA_041650095.1 Hydrogenophilaceae bacterium
TGCGCTTGACGATCAGGCGCTCGTCCTCGGTCAGGGCGTTGGGGTCCTTCCACTGCGCGATGTCGCGGCTCATGTTCACTTCCTGCGGCATCCAGTGGTTGGCGCAGGCGGCGATGTACTTCTCCCAGGCCCACTTGTACTTGAAGGGGACCAGCTGGTTGACGTCGGTGTTGGCGTTGATGATGCGCTTGTCCTCGGCGCGCACGCGGCGGAATTTTTCCCCGCTGGCTTGGCCGACAGCGGCAGGCTGGCTGGTGGGGGCCGGTGCGGCGGCATGGTGGGCGGACACGCCGAAGGACAGGTAGGCCGGATCGAAGCCCTCGACGGCAGGCTGCAGGCGCGGAGAGGCGGGGATGTCGTCTTCGAAGTTCAGCATGGGGGGCTCCTGGTTCGGTTGGTATCGGTTGTAGGGGATGTAGCGGATGTACCCGTAAGGCGGTCAGGGTACCGGCATGTAGGCGGGGGCCTGGCTGGCAGGCCGGGCCGTGTTCAGGGGCGGCTGAGCCGGGGTTTTGGCCTGCACGGCGACGGCCAGGGGATCGAGCTTGGCGGCGAGCCGCTTGGGCGAGATCCAGCCGTCGATTTCCAGGCTGCGGAAGGGGCCGACGCCGGCCAGCGCGTCCCGGACGCTGTTGGCGCAGTCGGTCGGCAGGGTCCAGCCGGCATGCCCGATGCGCGCCAGGATGGTGGCGAAGTCCGCCTCGCTCAGCTCGAAACGGTACACGCGCACGTCCGGGCCGTCCGCCAGCTGGTAGGCCAGGTAGTCGGCCAGGGTGGCATGCCGCCACGACCGGTCTTCCGAGCGTGCCCGGGTGTAGGTGCCGGAGGGGTCGTACAGGCGGCTGCCCGCGAACATCCCGGCATGCACGCCCTTGTAGGCGTTGCCGTTGATGACCACCACGATTTCGCGCGGACCCGGCTCCGGGAGGCCGGCCAGGGCGTCGGCCTTGACGGTGTGGGCCGCCGCGCTCGCCGGGTCGGTCCGGAAGGCCGGCTCGGAACAGCCGCCCAGCAGGATGGCGGTCGCCAGCATGCAGCCGGCCAGGATGGCCGGCGCCGGCAACGGTTCGGGATGCGCCGTCACGCCAGGGCTCCCTTACTGGCAGGCCTCGCATTCCTCGAAGCCGGGGTCGCCCGGGCGCAGGGTGCAGGCCCTGCCGACGATCTCCGGCTCGGGCAGGTTGGCCGCCGCTGCGGCGAAGCTGCCGGTCGAGGCCGTGGCGAATTGGCCGCCGCCGGCGCCGCCACTGGCGTTGACGGCGTTCAGCTCGCCGCCCTTGCCGGTGGACTTCTCGGCGTGGGTGGCGCCCAGGGCGCGCAGGTAGTAGGTGGTCTTGAGGCCGCGCAGCCAGGCCAGCTTGTAGGTCTCGTCCAGCTTCTTGCCGGAGGCGCCGTGGAAGTAGAGGTTCAGGCTCTGGGCCTGGTCGATCCACTTCTGGCGCCGGGCGCCGGCCTCGATCAGCCAGGTGGCGTCGATCTCGAAGGCGGTGGCGTAGAGGCTGCGCAGTTCGGCCGGGATGCGGTCGATCTTGGCCAGGCAGCCGTCGAAGTACTTGATGTCGCCGACCATGACCTCGTCCCACAGGTTCATCGCCTTGAGGTCGCGCACCAGGTACTGGTTGACCACGGTGAACTCGCCCGACAGGTTCGATTTCACGAACAGGTTCTGGTAGGTCGGCTCGATCGAGGCGGAGACGCCGACGATGTTGGCGATGGTGGCGGTCGGGGCGATGGCCAGGCAGTTGGAGTTGCGCATGCCGACCGTCTGGATGCGCTGACGCAAGGCGGCCCAGTCCATGGTCTCGGAGTAGTCGGCATCGAGATAGCCGCCGCGCTCCTCGGCCAGCTTTTTCAGCGAGTCCTGGGGCAGGATGCCCTGGCTCCACAGCGAGCCGTTGAAGGTGGAATAGCGGCCACGTTCCTCGGCCAGGTCGGTGGAGGCCCAGTAGGCGTTGTAGGCCACCGCCTCCATGGCGCGGTCGGCGAATTCCACGGCGGCCGTGCTGGCGTAGGGGATGCGCAGCTTGTGCAGGGTGTCCTGGAAACCCATGATGCCCATGCCGACCGGGCGGTGCTTCAGGTTGGAGTTGCGCGCCTTGCCGACGTTGTAGAAGTTGATGTCGATGACGTTGTCGAGCATGCGCATCGCGGTCTTGATGGTGCGATGCAGCTTGTCCATGTCAAGACCGTTGGCGCCCAGGTGGTTGACCAGGTTGACCGAGCCCAGGTTGCACACGGCGATCTCGTTGTCGTTGGTGTGCAGGGTGATCTCGGTGCACAGGTTGGAGCTGTGCACCACGCCGACGTGCTGGTTGGTGTAACGGACGTTGCAGGCGTCCTTGAAGGTGATCCAGGGGTGGCCGGTCTCGAACAGCATGGACAGCATCTTGCGCCACAGGCCCAGGGCCTGGACCTTCTTGAACACCTTGATCTCGCCGCGCGCGGCCTTTTCCTCGTAGCGGCAGTAGGCCTCCTCGAAGGCGCGGCCGGTGAGGTCGTGCAGGTCGGGTACGTCGGAGGGCGAGAACAGGGTCCACTCCTGGTTTTCCATCACCCGCTTCATGAACAGGTCGGGCACCCAGTTGGAGGTGTTCATGTCGTGGGTGCGGCGGCGGTCGTCGCCGGTGTTCTTGCGCAGTTCGAGGAATTCCTCGATGTCCATGTGCCAGGTTTCCAGG
>JBAZLW010000370.1:0-2658 GCA_041650095.1 Hydrogenophilaceae bacterium
GGCCGGAGGCCTGGGCCGACAGCAGCATCGCCAGGGCGCCCCGGATCGGCCGGAGTTCGCCGGTCAGCGCCAGTTCGCCGGCGAATTCGTATTCGGCCAGGGACTTGCCCGGCATCTGACCGGACGCGGCCAGCACGCCCAGGGCGATGGGCAGGTCGAAGCGGCCCGACTCCTTGGGCAGATCGGCCGGGGCCAGATTGACCGTGATGCGCCGGGCCGGGAACTCGAAGCCCGATTGCACGATGGCGGCACGCACCCGGTCGCGCGCCTCCTTGACCTCGGTTTCCGGCAAGCCGACCAGGTTGAAGGCCGGCAGGCCGTTGGCCAGGTGCACCTCCACCGTCACCTCCGGCGCGTTCATGCCGGACAGGGCGCGCGTGTGCAGGACCGCCAGGCTCATCGCCCACCCCCGCGGCTAGGGTTTCGCGTCGCCTTCCAGCCGGCCGAGCCGCGCCTCCAGCGCCTGTAACTGTTCCCGCGCCTGAGCGAGCACCTGGGCCTGGACATCGAATTCCTCGCGTGTAACCAGATCCAGCCGCGCCAGCAGGCCGGCCAGGCTGGCCTTGAGGTTTTTCTCGACATCCCGGGCCGGCGACGCCGCCATGACTTCGGAAATCCGCGCCGAAACCTCGTCCAGCAATTTCTGCTTGAGCATGATGAACTCCCCTTATTGATAGCTGCAGTCAGTTTACCAAAGCAGGCCGCCCAGTACCGGTGCCAGCTTGGTGCAAATCGGCATGTCGCTGCACCAAAACAGTGCCAAACTTGCTGCAAATACCGCACATCATTCATAAACCAATGATTTAGATAGAGTATTTATGCTGGCACGGTAAATGCTATTCCCGTCCTGTGCGTTGTTGCACCAAATTTCTGGAGCCAATGATGAAAAAACTCGTATCTGCCCTTATCCTGTCTGGCCTGGCCACGACCTCCTTCTCCGTGCTGGCCGAGGATAGCCCCCATAGCCTGACCGGCAACGTCAGCCTGACCTCCAACTATGTCTTCCGCGGCATCTCCCAGACCGGTGGTGACATGGCCGTCCAGGGCGGTCTTGACTACGCCCACAGCAGCGGCTTCTACCTCGGCACCTGGGCTTCCAACGTCGGCTGGATCGAAGACTTCCAGGGCTATGACTCCGGCAACGTGGAAATCGACCTCTACGGCGGCTACCGCGGTGCCATCGGCGACAGCGGCCTGACCTTCGATGTCGGCGCAATCCGCTACATGTACCCGGGCGACAACAACCCTGGCATGGGCTTCCCCGATGGCGACACTTCCGAAGTTTATGGCGCCCTGGGCTGGAAGTGGTTCACCGTCAAGTATTCCTACTACCTCACCGACGACGTGTTCGGCATCACCGCCAACGGCTCCGATTACTGGGATGTCGGCGCAAGCTACCCCGTCGGCGAAACCGGCCTGACCCTGGCCGCTCACTGGGGCACTTTCAGCTTCGATGATACCTCTGTCGCGGATTACAACGACTGGAGTGTCAGTGCCACCTATGACATGAGCAAACTGAGCCCCGTGATGTCCGGCGTCACCGTTGGCCTGAAGTACAGCGACACCGATGCTTCCAAGGGTTTCTGGACCGACTTCAACAACGAGTACCTCGGCAAGAGCACCACCACCGTGTGGATCTCCAAGGCCCTCTAAT
The DNA here is from genome assembly GCA_041650095.1 of Hydrogenophilaceae bacterium. Lineage (GTDB taxonomy): Bacteria > Pseudomonadota > Gammaproteobacteria > Burkholderiales > Thiobacillaceae > Parasulfuritortus. Next base: position 1,655 of record JBAZLW010000370.1, read on the forward strand.
ACTGGCGAACCGGAGCGGAGCAGATGCCCCGCTCCACTTTCTTCTATATGGGAGATGACATGAAATTCGTAACAGCCATCATCAAGCCCTTCAAGCTGGACGAGGTGCGTGAAGCGCTGGCCGGGCTTGGCGTGTCCGGCATCACCGTGACCGAGGTCAAGGGCTTCGGTCGCCAGAAGGGTCACACCGAACTCTACCGCGGCGCCGAGTACGTCGTGGACTTTCTGCCCAAGGTCAAGGTCGAGGTCGCTGTCAAGGCCGACCTGCTCGACCAGGCCATCGAGGCCATCCAGAAGGCCGCCCAGACCGGCAAGATCGGCGACGGCAAGGTCTTCGTCTGGGACCTCGACCAGGTCGTTCGTATCCGCACCGGCGAAGCCGGCGAAGCCGCGATTTAAGGAGACATGACCATGAAGCGCTTGTTAGCGAGTTTGATGCTGGTCGGCACGTTGGGTTTTGCCGGCGTGGCCTTGTCCGAAGAACCGATGCCGGCCCCGGCTGCCGCAACCATGGAAGCTGCACCTGCCGCTGACATGGCCGCCATGCCCGAAGCCATGCCCGCCGAAGCCGCTCCGGCTCCCGAGGCCGCTGCCGCAGAAGCCCCCAAGCTGGATTCCGGCAACACTGCCTGGATGCTGACCTCCACCGCCCTGGTCTTGTTCATGACCATCCCCGGTCTGGCCCTGTTCTACGGCGGCATGGTGCGCAAGAAGAACGTCCTGGCGACCATGATGCAAAGCTTCGCCATCACGGCGATGATCACGGTGCTTTGGATGGTGATCGGTTACAGCCTGGCCTTTGATACCACCGGCATGGAGAAGGGGGTCACCAACTTCAACTCCTTCGTCGGCGGTCTGTCCAAGGCCTTCCTGTCCGGCATGGGCAAGGACAGCCTGACCGGCACCATCCCGGAATCGGTGTTCATGACCTTCCAGTTGACCTTCGCAATCATCACCCCGGCCCTGATCACCGGCGCCTTTGCCGATCGCATGAAGTTCTCCGCG
>JBAZLW010000371.1:0-2654 GCA_041650095.1 Hydrogenophilaceae bacterium
GGTATCGGCGTCAACAGCATGGTCGGCAGGGCGGCGACGGCGAATACGGCGGTGAAGACGATCTGGATGGCCAGGAACAGCAGGGAACGAAACAGAATCACGAAGTACACCCGGAAAGCGTTACAGGATCAGGCGGCTTGTTCGATCAAGGCCCGGACTACCGCGTCGAGGTTGTCGTAGACGACCACGCCCTCCGGCAGCGGGCCCGATTCGAGGGTGCGCTTGCCCTTGCCGGTGCGCACCAGGATGGGCCGCGCGCCCACCGCCATGGCGGCCTCGAGGTCGCGCAGGGCATCGCCGACCGCGGGCACCCCGGTCAGGTCCATGTGGTAGCGGTTGGCGATATCGTGGAACAGGCCGGCCTTGGGCTTGCGGCAATCGCAACCGGCATCGGCCGGATGCGGACACAGGAAGACCGCATCGATGCGGCCGCCCGCCATCGCCACCATCTTGTGCATCTTGGCGTGGATGCGATTGAGCACGTCCATGCAGAACAGGCCGCGGCCGAGCCCGGACTGGTTGGAGGCGACCACCACCCGGTAGCCGGCCTGGTTCAGATGCGCGATCGCCTCCAGGCTGCCGGGAATCGGCTTCCATTCTTCAGGCGATTTGATGAACTGGTCGGAGTCATGATTGATGACCCCGTCGCGGTCCAGGATGACGAGTTTCATGGCATCTCGGCGACTGTACTTGAGCTATTGTGCCTGCTTGATGACATCGGATTCAAGGCATCTCGTTCAGGAAGCCGCCTCGACCCGGTTGCGGCCATTGTACTTGGCGGCAGAAACGGCCTCGTCCGCCCGCCGCAGCAGGACGTTGAGCGGCTCGGCCGGACGCCTTTGCACCACACCCACGCTGATTGTGAAATGGATCGCCACTTCGGCGATGGCCACCGGCATGCGCTGGCATTCCGACCGCACCCACTCGGCCACTTCAGCCGCCTCGGCCAGCCCGGTATCGGGAAACAGGGCAACGAACACCTCGCCGCCCAGGCGGGCCAGGAAGTGAGGCTGCTCCAGCACCGCGTCGCAGACCGATACCAGTGCCTTCAGTACATCGTCGCCGCGCATGTGGCCGTAGGTGCTGTTCAACTGCCTGAAATAGTCGACATCGAGCAACAGCAATGAAAGGGGCCGTTGCGTTGCCTCTGCCTCCGCAAACAGGCGGCCGGCCGCCTCGAACAGGGCCGTGCGGTTGGCGATGCCGGTGGTTTCGTCCTGGTCGGCCCGTCGCCGCAGCACCTCCTCAAGGCGGCGACGCACCTCGGCCTCGCTCTCCAGGCGCTCATTCGCGGCTTTGAGCACGGCATGATCGCAAAAAGACTTGCGCATCACGATGCTGGTCCGCCAGGCCACCATCGCCCCCAATATGTTGGTGACCAGCAGCATGGCCATCAGGGTCATCATCTGGCTGAGCGCCAGGTTGAAATGGACCAGGGTCACCAGCAGGAAGGCAATGCTGGCCGACACCGAGGCCACCAGCGAGTTGATATAGCGGTTGGGGATGAAGACGTAGACCCCCAGCAACATGGCCATCATGCCCATGCCCTGGACGCCGTAATCGACCGGCATCAGTACGACCTTCCAGACGAAGGCGGCCAGCGCGAACACCACCACGAAGCTGGGAACAAGGCCATTGACCAGATATCGCCACCACTCTCTGGCCATCGCGGCCGCCGAGAGGCCGACCGTGCAGACGACGACGCGGTTGAGCAGGACCAGCCAATAATCCGGGTTGCCGGCCATCGTCACCCAATCGGTGATCGCGAACATCAGATAAAACAGCGCCGATACGAAGATTGCCTGGCGGGTGTCGCTTACCCAACTGTCCTTGATGTAGTGGCGGAACTGCCGCTCGGTCTCCGGAAAGAGGAACTCCGCCGTCAGGCGATCCAACCGGTAGATATCGGACAGGTTAGCCATGCTCCGGCAGCGGGGGCATCAAACCGTCAACTCCGAGATATCCGCCACGCTGTTCATCACCCGCGCCAGTCCGCCCAGCAGGGCCAGGCGGTTGGCCCGGATGAGCGGCTCGTCGGCCATCACCATGACCTCGTCGAAGAAGCGGTCGACGGCGGCGCGCAGGCCAGCCAGGCGGGTCAGCGCCTTGGTGTAGTCGAGGTTGGCCAGGGCCGTCTCGACCTCGGGCGTCACCGCCAGCAGGGCCTGGTGGAGGTCGGCCTCGGCGCCGTCCTGGAGCAGGGCCAGGTCGACCGTGTCGCCGACCGACTCGGCCTTCTTCAGGATGTTGCGGATGCGCTTGTTGGCGGCGGCCAGGGCGGCCGCCTCGGCCAGGGTCCGGAATCCGGCCACCGCAGCCAGGCGCGCCGGCACCCGGTCGATCCGGGTCGGCGCCTGCACCACCACGGACTCCACCTCGTCCTGCATCGCTCCGCGCTCCTTGAGATAGACGCGCAGGCGCTCCTGCATGAACTGGAACACGTCGACCGCCGTGCTGGCGGCGATCTCTTCCTTGTCGAAACCGGCCTGGGCCAGCTCCAGCAGGGTCTTCAGGTCGAGCGGCAGGTAGCGCTCCATCAGCATCCGGAGGACGCCCAGGGCGGCGCGGCGCAGGGCGAACGGGTCCTTGTCGCCGGTCGGGATGGCGCCGATGCCGAACAGGCCGGTCAGGGTATCCAGGCGCTCGGCCAGGGC
>JBAZLW010000372.1:0-2644 GCA_041650095.1 Hydrogenophilaceae bacterium
TTGTCGAGCGGCTCATAGTAGCGGTCGATGTAGGCCTGGGCCTCGGGGCCGCGCTTCAGTTCCGGCAGGGTGAACGGGTGGACCCAGAACTGGGCGATCGGGTTGGCCTCGCCGACCAGGCGGAAGAACTGCCGCTCGGTCGCGGCCAGGGCGGCGTCCGGCATCATGTTCAGGAGGCCGATGTGCAGTTCGCGGATCTCCTGATGGAAGGCGCGCTCGGAACTGAGCACGGTAACGCCCTCGTCGCGCAGGCGGGCGAAGGTGGGCAGTTCGTTGTGGGCTACCAGCGGCATGTCAGTTGCTCCTCAGCGCTTGCGGGCGATCGCCGTTTCCAGCAAGGCCATGAAATCCCTTTCGTCGCGCACCTGGCTGACCTCGCGCGAGGTCACCGTGTAGCCATGCGGGCCGGCGATCGCCTCGTAGCGTGGTATGCGGGAACGGAACAGGCGCGGGAAGACCCAGCGGCCGAATTCGTCTGGATCGATCTCGGCGGCGAACTGCAGGCCGGTTTCCTGAAGATAGAGTGCCAGTTGTTCCTGCAGGAAGTCGGGCCGGTAATAGAGCGGCTTGGGGTCGGACACCGCGCGGTCGATCAGCTTCTGCTCTTCCTCCTTGTCGGTGACCTGGATGTACAGGATCAGGGTGTGCTCCGACAGACAGTCGATGATGCGCTCGTCGTCCATCTCGCACAGGCTGCCGCCGGCGTCGTTGACGAAGTGGTCGTAGCCGTAGATGTCGTGCGCCTTGCGGACGAAGGTGGGGACGTCGAGCATGGCCTTGATCTCGGCGTCGCGGTACTGGGCCTGGCGGCGAATGAAGTCCTCCAGCGGCACGCCGCCCCGCTCCGGGTTGCCCAGCTTGCCGACAAAGGCGAGCACCGGGCCCAGGTCCTCGATCTTGATGTTGTTGTGGATGTCGATCCAGTCGCGCCGGAGCAGATCCTTGAGAAACGGCACCTGCATGGCCTGCTGCTTGATCAGGTCGAGGATGGGCTCGTCGAGGTAGCGCTTGCCGATGCGGTAGTCGCCGGAATAATGGAACCAGTCGTGACCACGCAGCATGCCGGACAGGTAGGTCTTGCCGACGCCGGACATGCCAAGCAGGGTGACGCTCTTGTTCCTCCAGGCGCGGAAGGATGCAGGGGTGAATTTCATCGGAAAAACTTCATTGGTTAGGTCAAAACGGGGTCATTCGCCGTCGCCGTAGGGGAAGCGGGTATGACCAAAGCGAATCGCCAGCACGGCCAGCGCCAGCAGCAGGATCGCCGCCGCCACGCCGAGCAGACGCCACTCTTCCAGGTTCTTCATGTCGAGGACCAGATAACGCGCCAGGGCGACGATGGCGATGTAGATCGGGAAGCGCACCGGCAGCTTGCCGGACTGGTAATACAGCCCGACCATGGCCAGGATTTCCAGGTACAGGAACAACAACAGCAGGTCAGCCAGGGTCACCTGGCCGGCATTGATCATGATCTGCACCTCGCCGGTGCCGGCGATCACCGTGGCGACGGTGATGACAGCCAGACCGACATGCTCGACGACGCCGAGTACGGACAGGGCGATACCGGAAATGAGGTTCTGTTTCATGGCCGCTTACGACGCTAGGAATGCGGCCGATTAAGGCGGCTTTTTCGGCCAGCGTCAAGGCTCTTTATCGCCGAATAACCCGCCCGGGCCGTTTGATCCAGGATACTGCCATCGGCCTGTCGGTAACGATCAGACCGGGCGGCTTAGCCTGCCGCGGGCGCCAGGAGCGTATGACCTTCCTTGACGATGTGCAGGGCGACGACATCGTTGGCGATGAACTCGAACAGGTCGCCCACCGCCATTTCGCCCTTGTGATACGAATCGCTCAGCGACCTTGCCCGTACCAGCAGTTGGCGATGGTGTTCCGCGTGCTCATCGCCGACCGGACGTTTCTCATCGGCCAATATCGCTTCTTCGTCTCGGAAGTGTTTTTCCACCTGCTCGATCATGTCGTCCAGCATCAGCTCAACGTCGAGCTTGGCCTGATTTTCGAGGATCGCATTCAGCAGGGCGTTACCGGATTCGAACAGACCCCGGTGCTGGGCGTCGATGAAAGGATGCCCGCTCTCGTATTCCTTGCGCCAGACCATGCTCGCCAGGCCGCTGCCCGGGGCCTCGGCAGCGGGCGCCGGGGCCGGCATGGGGCGCGGTCGCACTACGCGCCGGCTGCGCCGGTAGCGCGTGCGGGAGCGCCAGACGATCACGCCGGCCGAGACCAGCATCAGGCCGCTGAAGACCCCGATGGCATTGCCCAGGCCGAACAGGACCAGCAGGCCCGAGGCGATGTAGAGATAGGGCAGTGACCTGTAGAGCCATTCAGGCATGCTACCGCGTTTTGACATGGGGACTCCCTGTCCAAGTCGATATGGTTGGCGCCCTCGGCGCCAAGTGCCAGCCTGACATACATTCCCGGGGAAAAACACCGTACTTTAGTCGCAATCCAGGCTGGGGCAGGTCGAAACAGCTTGCCGGGCATGACGGACCGGCTCTTACATGGTCAGCGCCGGGAACAATTCCGGTGACTGCTTTTAGTTCCGGCCGCCGCTGCGCGGCTTAACTTGCTGCGCAAGTTAGCCTGCACTGAAAGCTGCCCATCCTGGCCCTTACTTCGTAAGCGC
>JBAZLW010000373.1:0-2621 GCA_041650095.1 Hydrogenophilaceae bacterium
TAGGTCTCCTGCACGGCGATGTCGTACAGGGGGCGGACAAAGTGCGATCCGGCCTGTTCGGTCATGACATGGCGCAGCGCCTGGGTCATGACCTTGTCCAGCGAGACCAGTCGCCGGCCCTTGATGATGCCGTCGGCGGCATCGACCAGAGTGATGATCAGGCGGGCACGTTCGCCGGTCGGTTCCTCCGGCAGTTTGCGTTCTGCGTCCGGGATCAGGTGGACGTTGAAGGCCGCGTCCGACCATTCGCAGACGTCGTCGATCTTGTAGAGCAGGAAGGCGGCCGGACCGTGGCTATAGAGTCCGATGCTGACTGGCTGATCGCGCAGGCCGTTGATTTCGACCGGGCTGGGGCTGGTCCAGAACAGGGTCAGCTCATGGGCGCCATTGTGGTAGAGATAGCGGACCCCCTCGTCATAGCGGTTGTGCTCGGGCGACCAGGCTTCGCCGATACGGCGGCTGTCGGCCGGGAGATCCGGCCGGGTGAAGACGTGGATCTCGCTCATTCTTGTTCTTGCGGCAGCAGTGCGGCCAGCATGGCCACCATGGCGGGATCGAAGTCGAAGCCGACCTCCATGCCGGGATTCAGTGCGATGCTGAGATCGGCGCTCATGTGGCGCAGTATCCAGGAAACCTCGGTGAGCAGGCCACCGCTGTAGCCCGGGAATTCGGCCATGAAGCCCTTGGCCCGCTCCGGTGCGGTAAAGATGATCATTGCCCGGTTGCCATCGTCGTCTTCCAGTACCAGCGGGTCGGCCTTGGTGCTGAGTTGGAAACCGGCGATCTGGTGTTTTTCGTCCTTGACCGGCATGAACACCTGCAGATCGAGCAGGCGCTTGGCGAAGTCCTCGGGTTCGACGGCGCCGGAAAGCATCTCGACGAGCAGTGACTCGGTGTCGTTGCGGGGTTCGAAGGGGGCCGTGTTCATTGCATTGCCTATGCGGAAGGGGGCGTCAGAGGATACCACCTGCCCAGAGGGGCAGGAAGGCGTGATGTATCGCGCCGGCCAGCCGCCGCATTCAGCCGGCCACTACGATATGCGCAGGCCACCGGGGATGGGGGCGTCCGGAGCGACCGGATCAGCCCTGCAGCCACTTGTACGGGTCGATGTTCCATGCGGAAAATTCTTCGTGGCCGACGATGTGGTCCTTGTTGGTCGGGTGCGACAAATCGACGGTCTCCGGTTTCAGGTAGCAGCCGCCCTTGGCGTTGTACATCACCCAAATCCTGGGCCGCATGGGTTTGTCCGGATTCTGCTCGAGCACGATGGCCAGCCGCCCGCTGCTCAGGCGGACCAGTGAACCGGTGGGATAGATGCCGATCGACTTGATGTATTTCTTCACCAGTTCCGGGTCGAAGTGGTATTCGCTCCACTCCAGTAGTTTGCCCAGGGCCTCGGTCGGCGGCATGCCCTTGTGGTAGACCCGGTCCGAGGTGATGGCGTCATAGACGTCGACGATGGCGCCCATCTGGCCGTACAGGGAAATCTCGTTACCCTTGAGTTTGTTCGGGTAGCCGGTACCGTCGAAGCGTTCATGGTGTTGTCCCGCCACGTCGAGGGCGATCTGGGTGATGCCGGGGGTGTGCTGCAGGATGATGATGCTCTGGACGACGTGCGACTTCATCTTGGCGAACTCGGCGTCGGTCAGCTTGGCCGGCTTGTTCAGGATGCCATCCGGTACCTGGGCCTTGCCGACGTCGTGGAGCAGGGCGCCGATGGCGATTTCCTTGATGGTCGCACGCTCCAGTCCGAGGCCGCGGGCAAAGGCAATCATCAGCGTGCAGACCGACACCGAGTGCTGGAAAGTGTAGCTGTCGTGTTCCTTCAGGCGGCCGAGCGGCAGCAGCGCGTCCGGATTCCGGAAGATGGAGTCGATCATGCCTTCCACCAGCGGTTCGACCTGCTCCAGCTCGATCTGCTTGCCCAGGCGGATGTCCCGGATCATGCCGCGCACGATCAGGGTCGCCTCGCTGTGCAGGCGGGCGGCGCGGCGGCTTTCCTCGGCCAGCGGCGTCCGCATCGGGACCGTCGACTCGACGGCGATGTCTGCCAACCGGGCTTCGATCTGCTGACGGACTTCCGCCTGGGTCGGGGCCTCTTCTTCGACGTTGTGGCCGCGACTGGTGTCGATGTAAACCTCGTGGATGCCGAGGTCATTGATCTTGCGGATCGTGGCCAGGTCCTTGACCGGGAAATGGTTGGCTACGAACGGGTGATCCATCCAGCCGCAGTTGATGTCATGGATATACATGCCGGGTCGGAGACGCCCGACCGGTATCTTGCGGATGTTTTGTCCCGCTGTGCCTTGAGTCGTCATCGAGTGCGCGCGAGGTCGGGATGCGGAGAAGGGGGCAGTTTGTGCCTGCCGCTGTCGCGGCCGGCTAGCGGCCGTACTGCTGCTGCATCTTCTGCATCTGCTTCATCATCTCGGGATCGATGTTGTACCGGCCGCCGCCCGGCATGCCCGACATGACCATGGCGCCATGCTTCTGGCCGGGCTTGCAGGGCCCGAGCCAGCGGCCGCTCATGACGACGTGGCTTTGGGCCATGCCGTGCATGGGTGGGGAGAAGCGGGTGGTCGAATCCATCTGGTACTGGCTGGCCAAGTTGCCGCTGATCA
>JBAZLW010000374.1:0-2607 GCA_041650095.1 Hydrogenophilaceae bacterium
TTGCGCATGTGGTCGGCGACCTTGACGAAGGCCGTGTAGAGTTCCTCGCGCAGGGATTCGGACTCGACGACGTCGGCCAGCGCCATCTTCATGCACATCAGCCATTGGTCACGCTCGGTGTCGCCGATGGTGAAATGCAGATGGCGGCGGCGCAGCATGGGCTGGCCATGCTTTTCGATAAACAGTTGCGGCCCCCCCATCCAGCCAGACAGAAACTCGAACAGTTTCTGGCGCGAACCGGACAGATCTTCGGCATGCATCTTGCGGACACCATAGGCCTCGGGCAATTCGTCCATATGGCGATAGAAGGCGTCTACGAGTGACCTGACCTTGGCTTCGCCACCGATTCGTTCGTAATGGGTCTGAAACATGGCAAGGGCGGAAAAGTTTGTAATCGATGATTTTACGGGGATTTTTGGCCAAACAGTATCGCGCCGGACTGTTTCGACATTGGCAGGTATAGTACGAGGAACCGGGAGCAAGGAAAAAAGATCGGGGAGGGGAAGGAGGAGATGGAGCCCCTCCCCGAGTTCCTTGAGGAGAAAAGTCATACAACCCACCGCTACCGTCGAACGTGTCCCGCGTATCGGCGATAGCAGCTGTTTTAGGGCTGCACGATACATAGAGCAAGGGCTGTGCCAGCCTCTGCGGTTGATATATCAAAAGTTATAACATCATGTTTATTAAAGTAAAATATTGATATCGCCGGTAGGTATAAAGACTTACCCCCTAAAACAGATGTCAGTTATGACTGTCATTTATGTCAATTTGACAGGATTGCGGTTGCCGACGTGGGCCAGTGACGCAATATCCCGAAGTAAGGTGAATTTATCTGCCTGCGCCGATCACTTGATCGACGACCAGGACGATCGTTGCTCGACCGGTCCGCGCTGAACGCGTCTTCGAGGTTGAATATGCGCCAGACAGCCAGGCGGGTTCTGGCCCCGGGATGGGATTGCGGGATCGGTTTGACAATATCGGTGTGCCGTCCTGACAATGTTGGCAACCTTCCTTGTCAATACCGTCATGCAGCTGCCTCGTGATCTGATCTCCTTCCTCGATTCCTTGCCGGAGCCGCGCATTCTGGTCGATGCGCAATACCGCATTTTGGCCACCAACCTGGCCTACAGCCGCGAATTTGGCGGCCACGGCAGGATGATCGGACGGACCTGTTACGAGGTCTCCCATCACTTCGACAAACCCTGCGACCAATGCGGCGAGACCTGCCCGTTGCAGACCGCGCTCAAGACAGGCCAGCCGGGCCGGGTACTGCATCTGCACCACACCCCGCGCGGCGAGGAGCATGTCGATGTCGAACTGGTGCCTCTGCGCGACGAAACCGGCCAGATCGCCTATTTCGTCGAGGCCATGTACCTGCTCAACAACAAGCTGGTCGACAGTTCGACCGGCTACGGCATGGTCGGCCGCTCGCCGGCCTTCAACGCCATGCTGGAGTTGATCAACCGGGCCGCCCCGGCGATGACGCCGGTGCTGTTGCTGGGCGAATCGGGCACCGGCAAGGAACTCGCTGCCCAGGCCCTGCACGACCTCAGCCCCCGGCATGACAAGCCGTTCGTGCCGGTGGACTGCTCGGGGATGACCGAGACGCTGTTCGAGAGCGAACTGTTCGGCTATGAAAAGGGCGCCTTCACCGGCGCCAGCCAGCGCAAGATCGGCCTGGTCGAGGCGGCGGCGGGCGGCACCCTGTTCCTGGATGAACTGGGGGACATCCCGCTCAGCCTCCAGGTCAAGCTGTTGCGCCTGCTGGAGACCGGCACCTTCCGCCGGGTCGGGGGCGTGGAGACCCTGAAGGCGGATTTCCGTCTGGTCGCGGCCACCCACCGTGGGGTGAAGGCCATGGTTGAGGCGGGCACTTTCCGGCGCGACCTGTATTACCGTATCTCCGCTTTTCCCATCCACCTTCCGGCCCTGCGCGAACGCCGGGAGGATATGCCCGTGCTGGTGGAGAACCTGTTGCGCCGGCTGGCGCCAGAGCGTCCGCTCAAGCTGGCGCCGGCGGCGTGCGAGCGGCTCGCCGGCTACCCCTTCCCCGGCAACATCCGCGAACTGCGCAATATCCTGGAACGCGCGGTCTTGCTCGTCGACGGCGACACTATCGGTGCCGAGCACCTGCCGGAAGACATGACACCGATGCCGGCGGCCCCGGAGAGCCAGGGCGGCGAGGTGGTGCCCCTGGACCAGGCCGAACGGCGCTACGTGCGCTGGGCGCTGGAGCAGAAGGGCGGTGACAAGAAGGCGCTGGCACAGGCGCTGGGGATCAGCGAGCGGACCCTGTATCGCAGGCTGGAATCGTCTTGATTCGCCATAATCGGTTGACTGTCATACCCGACAAAAATATTCTCGTGGATTATTTCAGGAGTTGCTAATGAACCCAGCCATCGCCACACAAGACCCGCAGAAGGTCATGCATTCCATCATCCAGCGCATTGCCACCGGCCCAGAGCTGTCCAAGAGCATCAGTCAAGAAGAGGCGACCATCGGCATGCAGGCCATCCTGGACGGCACGGCTGACCCGGTTCAGGCGGCGATCTTCTTCATTGCCCTACGCATGAAGCGCGAGACCATGGACGAGTTCAAGGGCATCCT
>JBAZLW010000375.1:0-2591 GCA_041650095.1 Hydrogenophilaceae bacterium
TCGGGCTGGTGCCTGAACATGGCTACCGCATCCAGGTCGGCAGCGCGGGGATCGCCCGGTTCAGGATCGAGCAGAAGGGCGATCAGCGGCATGAGGCGCTGCTGCATCTGACGCCGGGTGGTTGATTACGTGAGGCCTGGTCCTGGCCATCAGCGCGGGTGCCTGCTCGTCACATGCTGCAGCACAAGTTGCACCAGGGCCCGGGAGTCGATCGGCTTGGCGATGTGGTCGACCATCCCCGACTCGAGGCACCTCACCTTCTCTTCCGCCATGGCGTAGGCGGTTTGTCCGATGATGGGCAAGGCAGGGGCCAGCGCCAATATCCGGCGCGTGGCCTCGTAGCCATTCATCTCCGGCATCTGCACGTCCATCAACACGATGTCGTAGGCCTCGCCCCCGTCTTTCATCACGCGCTCGACCGCCTCCCGGCCGTTGCCGGCCAACACCACCCGGGCGCCGTCTGCAACCAGGAGGGTTTCAAGCACCTCCTGGTTGACGGGATCGTCCTCGACCGCAAGGATGGACAGCCCCGCCAGGGGCTTGCCGGTCGCCGTGGGCAGGCTGTCTGGAATGGCTTCGGTGCGGGCGCTCGCCTCGACATAGGGCAGCCTGAACTCGAAGGTGCTGCCGACGCCGGGCTGGCTTTCAACCCGAATCCCGCCGCCCATCAGTTCCAGGATGCGCTTGCTGATGGCCAGCCCCAGACCGGTGCCGCCAAACTTGCGGGTGGTCGATCCATCCGCCTGCTGGAATGGCTGGAACAACTGGGCCAGTTGTTCCGCATTCATACCGATGCCGGTGTCGCTCACCGTGAAGACCAGTTCGTCGTCCTGCCGGGAGGTCGACAGAGTGATGCTGCCCGCTTTGGTGAACTTGACGGCGTTGGACAGCAGGTTGATGAGCACCTGGCCGATGCGCAGGGGGTCGCCGAGGAAGGTCATCGGCATGTCGGGTGCCAGTTTTACCAGCAGTTTGAGATCCTTGGCCTGGACGCGTTCGCGGGTGAGTTCAATCGCCTGCCTGATGACTTCGGCCAGGCTGACTTCGGTCTGCTCGATATTGAGTTTGCCGGCCTCGATCTTGGAAAAGTCGAGGATGTCGTTGATGACGCCGAGCAGGCGTTTGCCGGACCCCAGTATTTGCTGGAAGGCGTTGCGCGCCTTCTCGCTGTCCTGGTAGTTGCGGGCGCCGATCTCGGCGAAGCCCAGTACGCCGTTGATCGGGGTGCGGATTTCATGGCTCATGTTGGCCAGGAACTCGCTGCGCAAGCGGGCCAGGTTCTCGGCGGCGATCAAGGCCTGCTCGCGGGCCTGGGCGGCGGCACGCTGTACGCTGATGTTGACGACGCTGATGACCGCACCCGTTACCTTGCGGTCCTGCAGCAAGGGGTGCATGGCATACATGACCGGGATGGGGTGGCCATCGGCATGCCAGTAGACTTCGTTGTCGATGCGGATCTCCTGGCCGAGTCGGAGGGCGCTGTGGCTGGGGCACTCCTCCACAGGGTAGGGGCTGCCGTCCGGCTTGCTGTGATGTAACAGGGCATGCGCAGATTGGCCGATGACCTGGTCTTCGCCATAGCCGAGCAGGGCAAGGGCGGCGGGGTTGATGAAGGTGATGATTCCCTGGGGATCCACACCATACAGGCCGTCGGCGCTGGAGTTGAGGATGAGGCTGGCCTTGGCCTCGGTCTCTATCAATTCGGCGCTGCGCTGCGCCACCAGCTCTTCCAGGTGGTGATGGTATTGGTCCAGTTCGGCTTCGGCCCGCTTGCGGGCGGTGATGTCCTCAGCGGTGAAAATCACTCCCAGACCAAGGTCGTTGGCATGGATCGGTGCGGAGGACAGGTAGATATCGCGGATCTCGCCGTTCTTGCACTGCCAGCGGGTTTCCAGGGTGCCGATACCCTGGTCGCGGATCTGGCCGTATTTCTCTTTTCCCACCCGATCGAATTCGGTATCGGATGGATAGAGTATGCGGGAGGAATTGCCGAGCAATTCCTCCCGGCCATAGCCGGTCATGTGCAGGATGCTGTCGTTGACTTCGGCAAACACCCTGTTCACCACGACCCCGATTCCTATTGGTGTGGCGCGCAGGATGCTGCGCAGGTGTGCTTCACTTACGCGTAGCGCTTCTTCCATCTGCTTGCGCCCGGTGATGTCGGCATGGATGCCGACCATCCGGGTGGCCCGGTGTTCGGCATCCCATTGGCTGATCTTGCCGATGGACTGGAGCCACTTCCATGCGCCTGACTTGGTCTGGCGGCGATACTCCATCGAGCGTGGGCCGCCATCCGTGATGCAGGCCTGAAAGGCCTTGTTGACGGCGGCACGATCATCCGGGTGCACATGTTCCAGCCAGTTCTTCAGGTCGGAATGAAATTCATCCGGGTCGTAGCCGATCATGCGGGCATACTCCGGGCTGACGATTATGGCACCCGTTTGCAGGTCGACATCGAACCAGCCCTGATTCGCCGCGCTCAAGGCGAGACACAGTCGTTCTTCGTTCTCCAGCAGCAATTCCTCTGAATGCTTTTGCTCGGTGATGTCGCGCGCTATCCCGAACAGACCGATGATGTCGCCATGGTCGTC
>JBAZLW010000376.1:0-2569 GCA_041650095.1 Hydrogenophilaceae bacterium
GCCTCCCAGACCTTCAACTGTGCGCAGGCCGTCTCCAACACCCAGAGCCCGATCGGCAGGATCAGGCCGGTGTCTTCCGCCACCCCGATGAAGCGGTCGGGCGGGACCGGCGGCTGTCCCGGCGGCAGCCAGCGCAACAGGGCCTCGGCGCCGATCAGGCGGCCATGCTGGTCGAACTGGGGCTGATAGTGGAGCCGAAACTCGCTGTTTTCGATACCACGGCGCAGTGAGCCCTCCAGGGCCATGCGCGCATCGATCTCGGCCTGCATGGCGGGATTGAAGAAACGGATCACGTTCTTGCCGTTGTCCTTGGCCTGGTAAAGGGCGACATCGGCCTGCTTGAGCAATCCCTCGGACGAGATGTCCTGGCCCCGGAACAGGGTGAGCCCGATGCTGGTGCTGACGTGGTGGCCATGGTTGCTGCCGTTGTAGGCAAAGGGCTGGTTCAGGTGGGTACGGATTTTTTCCCCAATGACCTCGGCCTGGCGCGCGGCCGTGGATTCATCCTCATCGAGGCCTTCCAGCATCACCACATACTCGTCGCCGCCCAGGCGGGCAACGGTATCGTTCTGGCGCACGCAGGCCAGCAGCTTGCCGGCCACTTCGATCAGCAACTGGTCGCCGGCATCGTGGCCCTGGGTGTCGTTCAGGGTCTTGAAGTTGTCGAGGTCCATGATCAGCAGTGCGCCGTAGGTCTGGGCGCGCTTGCTGGCGATCAGGGCCTGGTTCAGTCGGTCCATCAGCAGCCGGCGGTTGGGCAGGTTGGTCAGGGGATCGAAATAGGCCAGGTTGTGGATCTGTTCCTCGGCCTGCTTGCGTTCGGTGATGTCGAAACAGTAGCCGATGTAGCCCTGGAACAGGCCCTCGCTGTCATAGCGTGGCAAGCCCTCATCGTGCAGCCAGCGATATTCGCCGTTGGCCGCACGCAAGCGGTAGTCCATGCCGAACGGCTCACCGCGGTCGAAGGCGGAGACATAGATTTCCTGGCGACGCGGCCTGTCCTCGGGGTGAACTTCTTCCAGCCAGCCGTTGCCGAGTTCCTGCTCGAGCGTGCGGCCGGTGAATCTCAGCCAGGGATCGTTGAAGTAGGTACACAGCTTGTCGAGGCCCGACATCCAGATCAGGGTCGAGCCGCCATTGGCGACGTTGCGGAAGTGCTGTTCGCTTTCCCGCAGCCTGGCCTTGGCCTGCTGCAGCGCCTCGATCCGGTCGTGCAATTCGCCCGCCTGCACGGCCAGGCGTTCCTGATCGCTCCGCAGCATGTCGGTCATGCCGGCCTGGGCGGAGGCCAGTTGGGCGATCTCGAAGATGTCGCTGTCGACCGGGACGGTGGCGCTGAAGTCCAGTTTGCCGATCCGTTCGCTGGTCGCGGCCAGCGCTTCCAGGGGGCGGGACAATTTTCCGGCTTGCCTGTAGGCGATCAGGATGGCCGCCAGCAGCACCAGCAACATGCCTGCCGACATGGCAAGGGCGACGGGCTGCCAGGCCGGTGCGAAATCCGCTTCGGGTGCCAGGGTGATCAGCCAGAACCGCTGCGAGCCGAGCTGGTAGGGCCGGATGCTGGCCAGCCAGTCGGCATTGCCGGAGCGATAGCCAAATACACCCCCGGCCTGTTTCCGGGGGGACCAGGCGGCGAGGGCATGGCTTACCGGGGCGAGGTCGAGCCGGTCGACCGGTGCGAGTATCTTCGCCAGCCAGGCAGGTTCAGATATCTCTTCCGGCCGAGCCGGCAGGGTCAGGACGCGGCGGTCGTCGGTGATCACCAGGGCCAGGCCGTGCCGGCCAACCGGGTGCAGCATGGTCGACTTCGACAGGTCGCGCAGCTTGATGTCGAAACCGAGCACGAAGTCGCGCCCGTCATCGAGCTTGGAGCGGATCGATGCAGTAACCCCAGGCTCGCCGGTGGTGAAAAAGGCATAGGGCGCGGTCCAATGGATGGCCTGTTCCGGGGTCGCCATGGCGCCGGCATACCAGGGCCGGAGACGGGCGTCATAGTTGATGGTTTGCCAAAGCTGAACGGTATCGCCGGTGGCCGTGCGGTCGATCACCTGGTGCCTGCTGCCCCAGCGCGGTATATCGGTGAAGCGGTTGCGCCGGGAGCCGTTCGGTTGCTGCAGCAACATCCAGCCCTGCCCGGTCGAGGTGCCGGCAACCACGGAGGTGATCTGTGGCAGCGTTTCCAGCATGGGCAGAAACAGTCGATTGAACGGTTCCGGCCGCTCGATCTCGGGCACTGTGCTGTCTACCCAGCGCGAGCTCATCCGCAACAGGTTTTCGGCCGGGGCAAACGTCGCCGTAAGCCGGGCTTCGACCTGTTCGGCCGTGGTGTTGAACTGGTTATCGGCAATCCTGGCACTCATCGGCCGCAGCCCGAACAGGGCGAATATCAGCCCCACCAGCAGGGCGGTGACGCCTGCCAATACCCCGAACCGCACCAGCAAGGCATGGCGCAGAGAGGTATGCGAGCGGGTCAGCATGGCCATGTTCGATCAGTTGGGCGGGCACCCGGAAATAACGAATGAAGCTGCCATGTGCTATCTCCACTTTCCGGCAACAGGCCTGTTTACCG
>JBAZLW010000377.1:0-2565 GCA_041650095.1 Hydrogenophilaceae bacterium
AGGGGCGGCCTTTCACGCAGTGCTTTGACAAGGCGAAACCCTGGATTGCTTCACTGCGTTCGCAATGACGGCCGGGGGGCATCAGATTACCCCGGGGATGACCTGCTTGGTGACCGCAACGGCGATGATGTAGCCGATGGTGGCGAGGGCGGCGATGAAATACAGCGTGCGCTGGCCCTTGGTCCTGCCGCGCTTGAGGGCCATGGTGCCCAGGTAGATGTAGAGCAGCAGGCCGGTGATCTTGACCAGCAGCCAGGGGTTCGTGATCGGGTTGAGGCCGCCCACCACCAGCATGGCGATGGCGGCGGTGAGCAGCAGGGTGTCGTTGAGGTGCGGCACGACCTTGACCCAGCGATCCTGCAAGCGGGGCGAGTCGAGTAGCATCCAGATGCCGCGGACCAGGAACAGGCCGAAGGTGATGTAGACCGTGCCGACGTGGATCAGCTTGAGCAGGGTGTATGCCACGGTCAGTCTCTCCTCGCCGCCCGGTTGTTCATCGCCATTGCCGGCAGTAATCGATCAGCCCGTTGGTGGAGCCGTCATGGCCCCTGGCCTTGGTGTCGGCCTTGATCTCGGGCAGGATCACCTTGGCCAGTTGCTTGCCCAGTTCGACGCCCCACTGGTCGTAGGAGTTGACGTTCCAGAGCACGCCCTGGACGAACACCTTGTGCTCGTACAGCGCGATCAGGCGACCCAGGGTGCGTGGGGTCAGCTGGCGATAGAGCAGGGTGTTGGTCGGCCGGTTGCCGGGGAAGACCTTGTGCGGCAGCAGTTCCTTGATCTCGGCCTTGTTCATGCCGGCGGCTTCAAGCTCGGCGCGCGCTTCGTCGGCGGTCTTGCCCTTCATCAGGGCCTCGGTCTGGGCAAAGCAGTTGGCGAGCAGGATCTCATGCTGGTCGGCGACCGGGTTGTGCGGCTCGGCGGCGGCCAGGAAGTCGCACGGGACCAGCTTGGTGCCCTGGTGGATGAGCTGGTAGAAGGCGTGCTGGCCGTTGGTGCCGGGTTCGCCGAACAGCACCGGTCCGGTCGAGACCTTGACCGGCTTGCCTTCGCGGGTGACCGACTTGCCGTTCGACTCCATATCCAGTTGCTGCAGATAGGCCGGAAACCGGGCCAGATACTGGTCGTAGGGCAGCACGGCGTAGCTCTGGGCGTCCCAGAAGTTGTTGTACCAGAGGCCGATCAGGGCCATCAGAACCGGCATGTTGCGGTCGAGCGGGGCGGTGCGGAAGTGCTCGTCCATGTCGAAGCCGCCGGCCAGCATCTCCTCGAACTTATCCATGCCGACGTACAGGGCGATCGGCAGGCCGATGGCCGACCAGAGCGAATAGCGGCCGCCGACCCAGTCCCAGAAGCCGAACATGTGCTCGGTATCGATGCCGAACTTGCTGACTTCCACGGCGTTGGTCGAGACGGCGACAAAGTGCTTGGCGACGGCTTCCGGCTTCTTCGCCGCCTTGAGGAACCAGGCCCGCGCGGCGTGGGCATTGGCCAGGGTCTCCTGGGTCGTGAAGGTCTTCGAGGCGACCACGAACAGGGTGGTCTCGGGCTGCACCCGCTTCAACACCTCGGCCAGGTGGGTCGGGTCGACGTTGGAGACGAAATGGGCATTGAGGCCCTTCTTCGCGTAGGGGGCGAGGGCCTGGCAGACCATGACCGGGCCGAGGTCGGAGCCGCCGATGCCGATGTTGACGATGTCGGTGATGGCATCGCCCTTGTAGCCCTGCCATTTGCCGGAGCGGACCTGGCTGGTGAAACCGCGCATCTGCTTGAGCACCCGGCGCACGTCGGGCATGACGTCGTGACCGTCGACCATGACCGGGCGGTCGGCGCGGTTGCGCAGAGCGGTGTGCAGGACAGCGCGGTCCTCGGTCAGGTTGATACGGTCGCCGTTGAACATGGCCTCGCGCATCAGCTCGACCTTGTTTTCCTTGGCTAGCCTGACCAGCAACTTCATGGTCTCGGCGTTGACCAGGTTCTTCGAATAGTCGAACAGCAGGTCGTCGAGGCGCAGCGACAGGCGCTCGAAACGCTTCTTGTCCTGGGCGAACAGGTCGCGCAGTTGCAGCTTGTTCCAGGTCTTGCGGTGGGTTTGCAGTTGACGCCAGGTGTCCGGGGCGGGTGATTTCATCCGTGGGTCCAAAGGGGTTCGGCAATAGTTCGCAAGTATACCCGCCGATCAGCGCCGGGCGGACAACAGCAGGTTGCGCGGTGTCAGTTCCGGGCCGCAGAACGGGCCGACCGTCACCGTGTAGCCGTGGCGCTCCAGGAACGCCGCCATGTCCATCAGCAGCCAGACCTCCAGCGGCCGTCGGAAGGCCAGTCGGGCCAGTTGCAGGCGCCGCATGCGGGTGGCGCGGGCGTGGCCGATGGCCTCCAAGTGTGCAAACAGGTCTCGTCGCTCCCGCGCAGGCGGGAGCCCGGTTGCATTCGGCTGGATGCCCGCCTGCGCGGGCATGACGAGACCGGCGCGCTCCAGCATGTGATCGATGAACTCGCCGAAGCTGCCGCGCAGCCAGGCCTCCGGCACGGGTGGGAAGGGCGTGTAGCCGGTCTCCCCGGTCA
>JBAZLW010000378.1:0-2563 GCA_041650095.1 Hydrogenophilaceae bacterium
GGCAACTACCACGCCTGCTCCCTCACCGCCGTCACCGTGGCCGCGCACGAAGTCGGCCACGCCATCCAGGACCACACCGGCTACGCCCCGCTGGCCTGGCGCACCCGCCTGGTGGTGCTGGCACAGGCGGCGGAAAAGGTCGGCGCCCTGTTGATGCTGGCCAGCCCTGTCCTGATGCTGGTCACCCGGCGCCCGGCCAGCGGCCTGGTCAGCCTGGTGATCGGCGCGGCCGGCTTCCTGTCGGCGGCCCTGGTCCACCTGGTCACCCTGCCGGTGGAACTCGACGCCAGCTACCGGCGCGCCCTGCCGCTCCTGGCCGGCATCGGCCTGGCCGAGCGCGACCTGGCCCCGGCCCGCCGCATCCTCACCGCCTGTGCCCTCACCTACGTGGCGGCCTCGCTATCGGGGATGCTCAACCTGTGGCGCTGGCTGGCGGTGTTGCGGCGGTGAGGCGTGCCTAGCGGGGGAGAGGGGCAGATGTTCGGCCAAGGCCGCTTTGGTGACGCGCGGCGCAGGGCCGATCAAGGATGGAAGCGATTGAGTGCGAAGCCGCCCGCTGGAGCGCCTCGTCAGAAGTCACTTGTTTTTCGGCGGGAGTTGGATTTCACCATCGCGGAACACCAAGTCGAGTTTGTCTGGGGTGCTTGAAATGACTAGTTTCCATTGACCTTGACCTAGCTTTTCGGCGCTCACGTCAACAGGGCACACATTGTTGATTTTACAACGTAAAAAAAACACCTTCTGTCGATCCGCCTCATGCCGGATATTCGCGCCTGGGCAGTAATACATTGAGTCAAGAATGGGCTGGTACGTAATTTGTGTTTTTCCAGCCAACGACCCATCGACGAAAAGAATCTCTACGTTTGACTTTTCATATTGCATGGTGTCCCCACAAGCGACTATCGACAAAGATAGGAGCAGTACCAAGGCCACAGCCAGCTTGCTCATCGTGATCTGTCCTCTTGTGTCATAAGACATGAAGCGGGCTCCCCGGCGCCGGCTTCATGGGTTGGTTATGAGCCCTTTATCCGCGAGTTCCTTGAGGCTGTATTTGCCGAACTCATTGTGGACGCGAAGGGCGAATCGGTGTCGCTTCCCGTCATGACCTGACTCTGCCTCGATGTTGAATCGGATGCCATCCTTGGTTTCCATGCACTTCGGTTTCTCGAAGGTCAGTTCGATGTGGTCGTTAGCGTTGAGTTCATCGATCGAGAGTGTATGCAAGACATGCCTTGAGGGATCACCAGACGTGAAGTCTTGCATCCATTGCACATACAGGAGCGAGTTGCCGTAGTGAAATTCGACGTAGATCAGCCTGTAGAACCCTTCGGATTTTTCCGCTTTCCAGTGCCCGCAGTTGTAGATGTCGGTAATTTTCGGCGGGATCGCCGCGATATCCTGGTCCAGATGGATTTCGGCTGCGACCGCAATGCCTTCGCTTCCAAATAGCGCACTCAGCACTACGATCGCGCGGAACAGTTTTTTCATGGTGCTACCGTTCATGGCGCGCACGCCGTCCCAGCCTATGAAAACAAGAAGTAGCGCCATGGACAGTTTTCCCCCGTCTCTACTCTATCTGTGAGCCTGCGGCTCATCATTCCCCCGCCAGCGCGGCCAGCAGTTCGGCCTGGTGCTCGGCGGTGAGGGCGGCGACCAGTTCGTCCAGGTCGCCGTCCATGACGGCGTCGATCTTGTACAGGGTCAGGTTGATGCGGTGGTCGGTGATCCGGCCCTGGGGAAAGTTGTAGGTGCGGATGCGGTCGGAACGGTCGCCGGTGCCGATCAGGCTTTTGCGCTGGCTGGCCTCCCTGGCGTGCGCCTCGCGTTCCTGCCGGTCCTTCAGGCGCGCCGCCAGCACCTGCAGGGCCTGGGCCTTGTTCTGGTGCTGCGAGCGGCCGTCCTGGCATTCCACCACCAGGCCGCTGGGCAGGTGGGTGACGCGCACCGCCGAGTCGGTCTTGTTGATATGCTGGCCGCCGGCACCGCTGGCGCGGAAGGTGTCGATGCGCAGGTCGGCCGGGTTGATGTTGATCTCTTCCAGTTCGTCCGCCTCCGGCATCACCGCGACGGTGCAGGCGGAGGTGTGGATGCGGCCTTGCGACTCGGTCTCGGGCACCCGCTGGACGCGGTGGCCGCCGGACTCGAACTTGAGCTTGGAATAGGCGCCCTGGCCGACGATGCGGCAGATGACCTCCTTGTAGCCGCCCACCTCGCCGGGGTTCTCGGACAGGACCTCCAGCTTCCAGCGCCGGCGTTCGGCGTAGCGGGCGTACATGCGGAACAGCGCGCCGGCGAACAGGGCCGACTCGTTGCCGCCGGTGCCGGCGCGGATCTCCAGGAACAGGTTGCGCTCGTCGTTGGGGTCCTTCGGCAGCAGCAGTATCTGCAACTCGTCGTCGAGCGCGGCCTGGCGCGCCTTGGCATCCTCGATCTCCAACTCGGCCAGTTCGCGCATCTCCGGGTCGGCCAGCATCTCGCGGGCGCTGGCCAGGTCGGCCTCGGTCTTGCGGAACTCGCGGTAGCGCGCCACCACCGGCTCGATCTCGGCATGCTCGCGGTTGAG
>JBAZLW010000379.1:0-2557 GCA_041650095.1 Hydrogenophilaceae bacterium
ATGACCACGAACTCGTCCCCGCCGAATCGGGAGACGGTATCGCTTTCGCGCACGCAGCCGACCAGGCGCTGGGCGACCTGTTCCAGCAGCAGGTCGCCCTTGTCGTGGCCCAGGGTGTCGTTGAGTGCCTTGAAATTATCCAGATCGATGAACAGCAGGGCGCCCATGCGGCCGCTGCGCGCGCTGGCGGTGCAGGCTTGGTTCAGGCGGTCGGTCAGCAGCCTGCGGTTGGGCAGGCGGGTGAGCGCGTCATAAAAGGCGAGATGCCTGATCTCGTCCTCCGCCGCCTTGCGTTGGCTGATGTCGCTCAGGGTGCCGACGTAGTGGGTGATGTCCCCCTTGTCATCCTTCACCGCCGTGATGTTGAGCCAGGCCAGATAGATCTCGCCGCGCTTGCGCCGGTTCCAGATCTCGCCTTGCCAGGCCCCGGTGCGGGTCAGGGTTTCCTTCATATTGAGGTAAAAGGCCGGCTCGTGGCGGCCCGAGCCGAGCAGGCGTGCCTTCTGGCCCACGGCCTCCCTGGCCGTATAGCCGGTGATCCCGGCAAAGGCTTCGTTGACATCGATGATCGTGCTGTCCGTGGCGGTGATGATGATGCCTTCCTGGGAGTTGGCGAAGACGCTGGCGGCAAGTTGCAGTTTCTCGCTGGCCTGTCTGCGCTCGGCCAGGGCGATCTCGGCGGCCGCTCGGGCGTGGTCTAGCCTCTCGGCCAGGCGGCCCTGTTCCAGTCCCAGGCGGATCGCGACATCGAGCGTCTCATGCACGTTGCGTGCACCGACCAGCAATGCCATAAGGAAGATGATCGTCAATACGCCCAGTCCCCAGTACAGCGGCGAATTTGCCTGCAGCAGGATGACCGAGGACATCGGCACCATGACCAGCAATGCGAATGCCCGGTAGGCCGAGGGTACCGGCGCCAGGATCGGCACCGCCCCGGCCACCATCCCGGCCAGGACCAGGCCGGTGAACAGGAACGCGGCATCGGGCGCGTGCCACATGAACAGGAAGGCTCCGATGCCCCATGTCGCCGCGAGCATCGCCGTGGCAATGACATATCTCTGCCGCCAGGCCGGCGCGGCGTGGGCATCCGGGTTGCTCGCCAGAAAGCGATTCGTCAGCAGGTAGCGTCCCGCCGCGATGACCACGATGCAGCACCACCAGTTGAACGCGGCATCGACAGACGCCGCGAGCGTGGTGTTTACGTAGGCGAAGACCGAGGCATTGACGAGGTTCAACAGTTGCGCGGCGCCGGCATTGCGGAACAGCAAGGCGGTCTTCTGTCGCTCCGCTTCCGCCCCGACATCCAGCGCCGAACCGGCGGGAGTGGACAGTTGCCCCGAGGCATTAAGAACATCCCTGATGATTGTATCGGCCAAATCACCGCCCTCCTGACAGGCATTGTTTGCCGGATATCCGTCAGGAGTTGCAGCACAACCCGCCGACGCTCCGCTGAGTCGGCATAGGCCGCTCGTTCGCCTTTGCCTGACAGCTTACTCCGGGTCCACCCGGCCGGCCAGTCAGGCCAGGTAATCGCCGGCTTAATCCGCCGCCAGCATCCCGGCCAGGAAATCCGCCAGTGCGCGCACCTTGAGCGACAGGTGCTTGCGCGACGGATACACCGCATAGATGCCCATCTCGCGGCTGCAGCTTTCAGACAGGATTTCCACCAGCCGGCCGGCGGCCAGATCGTCGTCGACCAGGAAGCTCGGCTGTTGCGTGATACCCAGCCCGGCCAGGGCGGCGGCGCGACAGGTGTCGCCATTGTTGGCAAGCAGGCGCGGCCGCACGGTGACGCTCTGTTCCCCGGCCGGCGTATCGAAACGCCAGGTATCGCCGCCCGGCGCATAGGTGTAGGCGATGACCTCGTGCCGGGCCAGGTCCGCGATGCTGTCGGGCATGCCGCTCCGGGCCAGGTAGTCCGGTGCGGCGCACAGCAGGACGCGGGTCTTCGCCAGCGGCCGGTAGACCAGGCTGGAGTCGCGCGGCCGGGTAATCCGGATCGCCATGTCGTAGCCTTCCTCGACCAGATCGACGATGCGGTCGGCCAGGTCGACCTCCAGTTCCAGATTCGGGTGACGGGCCATGAACTCGGGCCATAATGCGGCCAGGCGGTTGACCCCGAAGGACAGCGGGGCGTTCACCCGCAAGCGGCCGCTGGCCTGTAGGGTGACGTCGCCGACCATGGCCTCGGTCTCGTCCAGATCGGCGAGGATTTGCTTGCTGCGGGCGTAATAGGCCTGCCCGGCCTCGGTCAGGGACAGCCGGCGGGTGGTGCGCTGCAGCAGCCGGGCACCCAGGCGGGCTTCCAGTTGCATCACGATGCGGGAGATCGCCGCCTTGGATATGCGCAGGATTTCACCGGCAGCGACAAAACTGCCGCTATCGACCACGGCGACAAAGGCCTGCATTTCACGGAATCGATCCATGGCACCATTGTCAACCAATCTGTGACAGTGCATCAATTAAATCGATATTTATATACGTTCTATCGACCAATACACTGCAAGCATCAACTTAGGAGGTGGACCGCATGACCTCACGTTACAGCGCACCCGCC
>JBAZLW010000380.1:0-2522 GCA_041650095.1 Hydrogenophilaceae bacterium
GAGGCCGGCAAAGTGCACCACGGCCTCGATCCGGTGCCGGGCGAAGATCGCCCGCATGGCCGCGCGGTCGCGTATGTCGGCCTGGTGGAAGCTCAGCGGCCGGCCGGCGATGCACTCGACCCGGCGGATCGCCTCGACCTTGCTGTTGCACAGGTTGTCCACCACCACCGGCTCATGGCCCGCCTTGAGCAGTTCGACACAGGTATGGGAGCCGATATAGCCGGCCCCGCCGGTGACCAGTAACTGCATATTTACCTCGCGATATTTTGTTGCACAGGATCGTGCTCAGGAATACTAAGTGGCCAACCAAGGATCAAGTATTGAAACCCCGGTCGGCTGAAAATCTTGCACGTTGCGCGTTACGACGGTCATACCGTGCACCAGGGCCGTCGCCGCGATCAGCGCATCACGCTCTGCTCTCGGATCTGCTACATGGAGGCGCGCACATTGCCGGGCAACAAGGGTATCGATGGGCAGCACCCGATCATTGAAGGCGGGTAGGACATGATCCTGGAACCACGCCCTAAGAATGCCGCCCTGGCCTGGATCACGACGCTCCCGATTCCTTAAGCCTTCACCACGTTCGCCAGCGGCTCCAGATAAACCCCGCGGCTATCGACGATGAGCTGGGCATGGCGCTGGATCAGGCCGTAGTCGAAGGCATCGTGGTTGGTGGCCACCAGGATGCAGTCGTAGGTCGGGATGGTCTCCGCCGTGATCGGCACGCTGGCCAGGTCGAAGTGGTGCTCGCGCATCTTCGGGAAGACCGGCAGGTAGGGATCGGAATAGGCGATCTCGGCGCCCTTGGCCTGTAGTTGCTCCATCAGCTCGACCGCGGGCGATTCGCGCATGTCGTCGATGTTCTTCTTGTAGGCGATGCCGAGCACCAGTATCCGGCTGCCCTTGACCGACTTGCGGCGCTCGTTGAGGGCATCGGCGACCTTGCCGACCACCCAGTCCGGCATATGGCTGTTGACCTCGCCGGCGAGTTCGATGAAGCGGGTGTTGATGCCGTATTCGCGCGCCTTCCAGGTCAGGTAGAAGGGATCGATGGGGATGCAGTGGCCGCCCAGGCCGGGGCCGGGGTAATAGGGCACGAAGCCGAACGGCTTGGTGGCGGCGGCGCGGATGACCTCGTGGATGTCGATACCCATCCGGTCGGCGACCATCTTCATCTCGTTGACCAGGCCGATGTTGACCGCCCTGTGGATGTTCTCCAGCAGCTTGGTCATCTCGGCGGCACGGGTGGAACTGACCGGCACCACCTTGTCGATTACCTGGCCGTACAGCGCCAGGCCGGCCTCCAGGCAGGCGGGGGTGACGCCGCCGACCACCTTTGGGATGGTGCGGGTGGTGAAGTCGGGGTTGCCCGGGTCTTCCCGCTCGGGGGAAAACACCAGCGCAATGTCCTGGCCGACCTTGAGGCCGGTGGACTCGACCCGGGGCTGCAGTTCCTCGTCGGTGGTGCCCGGGTAGGTGGTGCTCTCCAGGGAGACGACCTGACCCGGTCTCAGCCAGGGCACCAGCGAATCGGTGGTGTCGAGGACGAAGCTGAGGTCCGGCTCGCGGTGCTCGTCCAGCGGGGTGGGCACGCAGAGGATTAGCGCATCGGCCTCGCCAACGCGGGAGAAATCGGTCGTCGCCTCGAAGCCGTGGCGCGCGGCGGCGATGGCCGCGGCCGGGATGTGCTTGATATAGGTCTCGCCGCGATGGAGCTTGGCCGGCTTGTCCGGGTCGATGTCCAGGCCCAGCACGCGATAGCCGGCCTCGACATAGCGCAGCAGCAGGGGCAGACCGACATAGCCCAGGCCGACAATACCGATCAGGGCGGTCTTGTCGTGCAGTTTGGCGGTCAGGTTATTCAATTCATTCATTGAGAACCCACCCAAAAAAGAGAGTAATCACAGGGCTCTTGAACCACCACGCTGTGTCCGAAATACCAATCGACCGACATCAGCGAGCCAACCCTGTTCAATCAGAGCAAAGCCGGCTTGCGCCGGCCTTGTCGTCCTCGCTGCCGTTACTCGAACGGGTGCCGCCTGACGATGGTTTCCTTGCGGTCCGGGCCGGTGGAGACGATGTCGACCGGCACGCCGCAGAGTTCTTCCATGCGGTTCAGGTAGGCCTGGGCATTGGCCGGCAGGTCCTCGAACCGGGCCACGCCGACCGTGCTTTCCTTCCAGCCGGCCCATTCCTCGTAGATCGGCTCGCAGCCGGACAGGGCCTCGGAGCCGGAGGGCAGGATGTCGCATACCTCGCCGTCGAGCTTGTAGCCGGTGGCGATGCGCACGGTCTCCATGCCGTCGAGGACGTCGAGCTTGGTCACGCACAGGCCGGTGACGCCGTTGATCTGGATCGCGCGCTTGAGGGCGGCGGCATCGAACCAGCCGCAGCGACGGGCGCGCCCGGTGGTGGCGCCGAACTCGTGGCCCTTCTCGGCCAGCCACTTGCCGTTGTCGTCGAACAGCTCGGTCGGGAACGGACCGGAGCCGACCCGGGTGGTGTAGGCCTTGGTGATGCCC
>JBAZLW010000381.1:0-2511 GCA_041650095.1 Hydrogenophilaceae bacterium
GGTCTACCGGACCCTGACCGAGCAGACGCCGGGCTTCCTCGACTATTTCTACGAGGCCACCCCGGTGCAGGAGATCGCCCTGCTCAACATCGGCTCGCGCCCCTCGCACCGCAAGAAGGGCGACCGCTCCATGGCGTCGGTGCGGGCGATCGGCTGGGTGTTTGCCTGGGGCCAGTCGCGCCACGCCCTGCCCACCTGGTACGGCATCGGCGGCGCCATCGAGCGCTGGCGCGGCAACGATCCGACCCGGCTGGCCAAGCTGCAGACCATGTACCGGGACTGGCCGTTCTTCCGCACCCTGCTGGCCAA
The DNA here is from genome assembly GCA_041650095.1 of Hydrogenophilaceae bacterium. Lineage (GTDB taxonomy): Bacteria > Pseudomonadota > Gammaproteobacteria > Burkholderiales > Thiobacillaceae > Parasulfuritortus. The sequence goes on from JBAZLW010000381.1 coordinate 310, forward strand.
CGCCCAGATGGCCCTGTACAAGACCGACACCGGCATCGCCCACGAATATGCCGGGCTGTGCCAGGACCGCGAGGCCGGCGAGCGCATCTTCAACCTGATCCGGGACCGCCACCAGCGCGCGATGCGCCAGATCCTCGAGGTCGCAGGACTTGGCCAACTGCTCGAGGAGACCCCCGAGCTGGCGACCTCGCTGGCCGAGCGGCAGCGCTACCTGGACCCGCTCAACCACATCCAGGTGGTCCTCCTGCACAAGCTGCGGGCCGACCCGGTCGCCACCGAGAGTCCCTGGCTGGAGCCGCTTCTGCGCTCCATCAACGCCATCGCCGCGGGCATGCGCAATACCGGCTGATCAGGGGCTCGCCGCCGGCGTCTCCGGCTGGCCGCGGCAGAGCGCCTTGAGGCCGAACGGCGCCAGCAGGGTGGTGCAGGCGACGACGATGAGCATGCCGGCATAGACCTCGTTCGAGAAGATGCCGGACACCCGGCCCAGCTCGGCGAAGATCAGGCCGACCTCGCCGCGCGGCACCATGGCGACGCCGATCAGCCAGCGCGTGTGCCAGGACTCCCGCGTCAGCAACAGGGCGCCCATCACCTTGCCGAGCACGGCGACCGCCAGCATGCTGCCGGAGAAGGCCCAGATGAAGGCTGAGCCCCAGTCGATCTCGTGCATGTTGAGCGACAGGCCGACGGTGACGAAGAAGATCGGCGTGAACAGGTGCACGATGGGGCGCATCTGCTGCTCGATCCGGTGCGCGAACGAGGGGTCGGTCTTCAGCGCGATGCCAAAGGGCAGGAAGAACCGCCGCGACAGGGCCAGGCCGGCGGCAAAACCGCCCAGCAGCTCGGGCACCCCCAGGGCATGGGCGAGCCAGGCGAAGAACAGCACCAGGGAGACGATGGTGGTCGGGATCACGCCGGGGATTTCGCTGCTGAGGTCGACCCGGCGGATCAGCAGCGACATCAACTTGGCCATGCCGGGCGCGATCAGGAAGAACACCACCACGAACAGCACCACCTTGCCCGAATTGGTCAGGTTGATGCCGCCGCCGATGGAGAACTCGTACAGCAGAGCCAGCAGGACCACGCCCAGGATATCGTCGAGCACCGCCGCGCCGAGCACGATCTGGCCCTCCATGCTGTGCTGGCGGCCGAGGTCGGACAGGGTCCGGATGGTGATGCCGATGCTGGTGGCGGTGAGGGTGCCGCCGACGAACAGGGCCACCATCAGGTCCAGCCCGAAGCCCCACCAGGCGACGCCGAAACCGAACAGGAAGGGCAGCACGAAACCGGCCACGGCAACCAGGGTCGAGCGGCCGCCGCTCTTGACCAGCTTGCCGATGTCGGTCTCCAGGCCGACCTCGAACAGCAGCAGGATGATGCCGATCTCGGCCAGCAGCTTGATGACCTCGTTGAGCGGCACCCAGCCCAGCAGGCTGGGTCCGACCACCACCCCGGCCAGCAGCTCGCCGATCACCGCGGGGGCTTGCAGCCTGGAGGCCAGCTCGCCGAACAGGCGGGCTGCCAGCAGGATCACCATCAGTTGCAGGAAGAAAACGTGGGTTTCCATGCCGTACCGGTCCAACTCTCCTCGTCAGGGGCGACGAGGACTTGCGCGACTACTCCTCGTCGTGGCCGTGCGCCCCCTTCTTGCCCGAGGCGATGCGGTCCATCACCGCGAACAATACACCGGAAATCACGAAGGTCATGTGGATGCCGACCTTCCAGGCCAGCTGCTCGTTGGTCATGCTCTCGACGTGCATGAAGGCCTTGAGCAGCTCGATACCGGAGATGGCGACGATGGAGCCGATCAGTTTCATCTTCAGCTCGGCGAAGCCGACATGGCCCATCCAGGACGGGCGATCTTCATGATTGTCCAGGTCCATGCGCGAGACGAAGTTCTCGTAGCCGGCGAAGACGATGATGATGATGAGGTTGCCCACCATGACCACGTCGATCAGCGACAGCAGGCCGATGATCACGTCGCCGCCCTCGGCCGTGAACACCAGCGGCACGAAATGGATGAATTCCTTGACGAACTTCACCAGCAGCAGGCCCAGGGCCAGCACCAGGCCGAGGTAGAGCGGCGCCAGCAGCCAGCGACTGCCGAAAATCAGGCGCTCCAGGCTGTTCTCGAGTCGTTTCATTGCGGGGGTTCCTTGCGGGTGGCGTACAGACTGGCGGCCACGGAGGAGGCCAGGATCA